>CANFVX010000044.1 GCA_947450495.1 Gammaproteobacteria bacterium | reverse complement strand
GTCGTTCAACGTGAAAATCGGATCGCCCGCCAAACCTTCACCCGTCACCCCGCTCTGCTGGATCTCGTTCACCGCATCCGCAAAGCCGCGCACGAGGGTATTCACCCCATCGATCGTGCGGCCCAGCATGTCGTAAGTGGTTCGCAGGCCAGCAACCCGTCCCCCGATGATCTGGGAGGTGATTTGCGGACTCCCGTAAGGGTCCAACACAAACTCGAGCCGACTGCCGCTTTGCTGTAAGGCGAGCGACGTGGACTTGGTGCCTTCCAATAATGGCCGGCCCGCATTGCTGTCGCCGAGATAGACATCCACCGTGCCGTCCGAACGTTCCTGCGTGGTAAACCGCACCTGCTCGGCGAGCGAGGTCAGCAGGCGGTCGCGCTCGTCCAGCAAGCCCACCTTGTTGCTGGAGCCCGACGCGCTGCGCCCCAACTCCTGATTAATGCCCCCCAGCGCGGTGCTCAAGTTATTGATGTAGGTGAGCGTGTCCTTAATCTGGGTGACGGCATGGTCGCGCTGGGCTTCGACATAAGTCGCCAGTTCGCGCGCTGAAGAGGCGAAGTTCTTGGCTTCGATGAGCGCAGACTGGCGCGCCGAATCGGCATCGGGCTGCAAGGCCAGCTGATTGAAGGCATCAAACAAACGGTTTGCCGGGCCGACCAGATTGGTGTCGGTGTTAGACAGAATGTCGCTGACCTGCCCGAGTTCGACGGTCACAGTGTCCAACTCGGACGCGCGCGATTTGGAGATACGCAGGGTGCCGGCCAGAAAGCTGTCCTGGGCGCGCTTGAGATTTTCCACCCGCACGCCGTTGCCGGTTCGCGACTGAGTGGCGTCCATCGAGACGTTGCCCGCTGCCCGCGCTTCCTGCAGATCGACCGCGCGCCGCGAATACCCGTCGGTATTCGCGTTGACGATGTTCTCGCCGGTCACGGCAAGCGCGGTCTTCGAGGCCAAAATCCCCGACATGCCAACGCTCATCAAATCAGACATCGATCAATCCTCTTTCGTCGCCGGCTGGGCGCCGCCCAACTGCCGCTGCATGGCTTCCGCCAGACCCAGCCGTGAATGTTCGGCCACCGATTTGGCGATCTCCTGACCCAACATTCCCTGATACGTCCGCGAGCCGTCGTTTTCTAGTAAGGATTCCGATTCTTCGTCTTCTGCGGGCCGCGCAGCGTCCAGGATGGACTTCACCAACATCGCCTCGAAACGCTGCCCGGCTTCCTTCAGGTTCTTCGGCTTGGCCGAGAGATCACCTGCGTCCGTAGCGGCGCCCGCGTTACTCGCTGCGCTCACGGCGCTCATCCCCGATCCCATGCTGAGACTGGTGGTATTCATGCTTAAATCACGATTAGATCGGCGCGGAGCGAACCGGCCTGTTTGAGCGCTTCCAGAATCGCGATGAGATCGCTGGGCGTGGTGCCAACCTGGTTCACCGCGTCTACGATGTCAGAGAGATTGACCCCGGGGGCGAACAGGAACATCGGCGATTTCTCCTCAGAGGCCGCGATCGTCGATTTGGGCGCGACCACCGTCTGTCCACCGCCACCGCCTATCACGCCACCTTGCGGCGTCATCACTGCCCCTGGCGGCTGGCTTACCGCCACGTCTTCCTGAATCTTCACCGTGAGCTTGCCGTGCGAGACCGCTGCCGGCGTCAGCCGCACGTTCTTGCTGATCACCACCGTGCCGGTCTTGGAATTAACGATAACGCGCGCCGGTGGCTCACCCGGATCGACGTCCAGATTTTCCAGCTCAGAGGCAAAAGCGATTTTTTGCGCCACCGACTGAGGCGCGGCGACCACCACCGTGGTGGGGTCGAGCGGCTCTGCGGTACCCGCGCCGTAGCGCTTGTTAATGGCTTCGACCAATCGGTTGGCCGAGGTGAAATCAGAGGTGTTGAGGTTCAGCACCACTTTTGGCGTGCCCGCGAAATCGTTCTCCACCATTTTTTCTACCGACGCGCCGCCGGGGATTCTGCCCGCGGTGGGAATGTTCACGCTTAAGGACGAACCGTCCTTGCCCTGAACGCCCAAGCCCCCTACCGCCACTGGCCCCTGTGCCACGGCATAAATCTGGTTGTCGGCCCCGACCAAGGGCGTCATCAGCAGCGAACCGCCCCGAATGCTTTTGGCTTTGCCTATGGCCGAAACCGTAACGTCTATGCGCTGCCCCGGTTTGGCGAAGGCGGGAAGGTCTGCCGTGACCATTACCGCGGCGGCGTTCTTTGCCTCCAGATCCTGACGCGTCATTGGGATCCCGAACCGCTCGATGATGCCTTTCATGGAATTAAGCGTGACGCCAACGTCCTTATCGCCAGTGCCGTCCAGACCCACCACCACGCCAAAGCCGGAGAGCTGATTTGAGCGCACGCCGGCAACGGTGGCCATGTCTTTCAGGCGGTCGGCACGTGCAGGCACGCACCAAATAATCTGAAACAAGGCCAACACAGCGGCCAGCGAACGATAAAAGGGTTTTCTCGCTTGCATGGTGGGCGCCTTACAAAGGATCTATGCGATTAAAGAAGCGGCCCAGCCAACCCTGGGTCGCCATGTCGTAGCGATCGCCCGCGGCGACAAAGCCGATCTCCGCTTGCGCGACGCGCGTCGAAATGGTCGTGTTGTCCGGCTTGATATCTTCGGGTCGGATGATCCCGCGCAGGCGCACAAACTCTTCGCCACCGTCGGTCTCTACGCGTTTCTGTCCGGTAATAAACAGATTGCCGTTAGGAAACACCCGCTCGACGGTAACGGTGACAAAGCCCTTCATCTCGTTCGACTTCTCGAGCGTGCCTTCACCCTTGAAGGAATGATCGGTACTGATTTTGTTGTCACCGAGAATGTCTTCGGCCGAACCAGAGACGCTGCCCGCCGCCCGTTTGGACATCACCAAAGAGGCCATCGAGTTCAGGAGTCCGCCGGCCGCAGCGGCGATCGGTGAAGACACCGACAAGCCGTGGCTGCCCTGCCGCTTGCCGGCATTTTTGGCCGAGGACGCACCCGTGGTGTTTTCAACGAGTTGCACGGTGAGGATGTCACCCACGTTGCGCGCGCGCTTGTCACCGCGCAGAAATGCACTGGCTGATGGCGCATAAATCGCGCCGACGCTGCGCTGTTCCTGACCCTGCATGATGGTGTCGTAATGCGCGACGAAATCCTCGTTTTTGATCAGTTCTTTTTCGCGATGCTGGGAGGCGCAACCACTCACGAGCACACACAGCAACAAAGCAAAGACACCACGTGTTAAAGACATGCCAAATTCCCTCTCAGGTGCTCTGGGTCAGGTTGCGCATCATGGCGTCGATGGAGGAAATCGCTTTGGAGTTGAGCTCGTAGGCGCGCTGGGTTTCGATCATGTTCACTAATTCCTCTACCACGTTCACATTCGAGGACTCGAGCGAACCTTGAAGTAACTTGCCGGCCCCGGCGTCGCCAGGATTGGCCTGCAGCGGCGCACCGGAGGCGACCGTTTCCCGATAGAAGCTTTCGCCCATCGGCTGTAAACCGGCCGAGTTTGGAAACGTCGCCACCTGGATCTGACCGAGTTGCTGCACCTGGGAGTCACCGCCCACCGTCGCGCTGATGGTGCCGTCGCGACCGATAGTGATGTTGGCCGCATCGGCCGGAATTTGAACGGCGGGATTCACGACATAACCATTGGAGGTCACCACTTCGCCATTCTGGTTGCGTGTAAAGGATCCGTTACGCGTGTAGGCGGTGCTGCCGTCAGGCATCGTCACCTGAAAAAACCCTGGGCCATCTATCGCCATATCAAGCGCGTTATCCGTGTTGATCACGTTGCCTTGATTAAAGAGTTTCTCGGAGGACGAGATCGCCACACCGGTCCCGATAAACAACCCCGTTGGCGACTCCGCCCCCTGCGCCGTCTGCGCGCCAGGTTGCTTCAAGGTTTGATACAGCAGGGTGTCGAAATTCGCGCGATCACGCTTGAATCCGACAGTATTAATGTTAGCCAGGTTATTGGAGATCACCGCCATTCGATGGTTCTGGGCGGTGAGTCCGGTCTGCGCTACGTGCAGTGCCTCGTACATGTTCAGTCCTCATTTTGCTGTCTTTAGCAGATGAGTCTGAAGGAGCATTTGGCATGCCAACTGTCGCGTTTTTACTCGGGGATTCGCATTAGCGACGCGCTAGATTCATCCAAGGTGGTGGCAATTTTCAGCAGCTTGGTTTGCGCCTCATACATGCGCGACAGCTCCACCATGCCGGTAAGCACTTCGACCGAATTCACGTTACTTTTTTCGAGCGATCCGGCAATCACGCCTATCGACGGATCGAAAGCTGGCGTGTTGCCATCGGCCGCTTCGATGTTGCCATCGGCGCGGCGCTTCACGCCGGCGGCGGGCGTGCCCACCAAACCGAGACGCCCCACCACCACAGGTGGCTGGTCGTCGGGCGCATCGATCGGTGTGACCCGGACGGTACCGTCCGAGCCGATCGAGATCGCGCGATTTGGCGGAATCTGGATCCGTCCGGCGTCACCCACCAAAGGCTGACCGCTGCCGTTTTCCAGCACACCGGCCGCACTCACGCGCAAATCACCACGACGCGAGAGCACCGACTTACCGTCGGCCGCTTCCACTAGCAGATAGCCATCGCCGTTTACCGCCACGTCGAGATCGCGTCCGGTCATACTCACGCCACCCGATTCGGTGTTGATGGTCTGCTCACCGGTAGTGGCGAACACGCGCGGGTCCAGCGAGTCTTGCCCCTGATTGAGATACACCGAACTAAAGCTGCGGGCGTTGTCCGCCCGATAGCCAACGGTTTCAGCGTTCGCCAGATTTGCCGCCACCACCCGCTGGGAGATCTCGGCCTGGCGCAAGCTCGACAGTGCAACGTGAATGAGTTTGTCCATGGCCGGTCTCCTGCGATTAATCAGTTAAGAAAATGGCTTAGCCGCGGATCTGAATGATCGTTTGGGTGAGCGTGGTGGTGGTTTCAATCGCTTTCGCGTTGGCCTGGAAGTTTCGCTGGGCGGTGATGAGGTCCACGAGTTCTTCGGTGATGTCTACGTTCGAGCGTTCCAAAGAACCGCCCTGAATGGTACCGAAGCCGTCGGCGCCCGCTTCACCCAACTGCACTTCACCCGAACCCGAGGTCGCCACGTAGTTGGCGTTACCAATCTGCTTCAGACCGTTGGGGTTAGCGAAGTTGGCGAGAATGACTTTGCCCAACGCGCTCGTTTGCCCGTTGGTGTAGTTGGCGCGGATGGTACCGGACGCATCAATTTCCAAACCGTCGAGTCGACCGGAAGCGAAACCGTCCTGGGTCAGCGACAACACCGAGAAGGGCTGGGCGAACTGGGTCGAGAACTTACCGTAGTCGATGGAGAGGTTGATCAGGTTAGACCCGTTCGCCGGGTCGAACGGCGAGTAAATCACACCTTCTTTTGGTGAAATCAACTTACCGAAGGTATCGAAAGTCAGCTCACCTTCGTCGAGGTAGAGCGGGAACCAGTTCTGGAGGCTGCTCGGCTCTTGCGTCGAGATGTTGCCGTCCTTGTCCACATAAAGCTTGTTGCCTTCCGAGTCGGTGGCCTGCTTCAAGTTAGTGATGACCGGTACCGAACCACGCTTTTGCGTCACGTCGCGCAAGCCAAAGTTGGGATGGCCCACCACGTTCAACTGCGAGTTTTCGCCTTCGGTGCCCGAGGTAAAGATCAGGCGGTTGTTGTCCGCGTCGAATTTCACCTTTACTCCGGACACGGTCTTGCCGGTGGCAGGGTCTTGAATGAGGTTCACGCGCTTCTCGATTTCCGCCGCGAAGGTTTCACCGGTGTAGGCTTTAATCGGCAAAGTGATTTCACCGACGATGCCGTCGATGGTGAAAGTCATCTTGTTCTCGCCCAAGGATTCCTGCAGGACGAAGGTTTGGTTCATCGGCGTAATCGCGCGGTTACCGGTGGCCACGGCGTGCAGGGACTCAAGGCCGGTGCCCAGAGTGGTCACCACCAGATCCTTGTAGTTGGAGTCGCCAATACCCAGCAGGTCGCTATTGCCGGAGAAAGCATCTGCGGCAGTCGTGACAACGGGATCGCCCAGGCGCACACCCTTCACGCTCAGACTTTGCGTCGCACCCACGGGCTCCGGCGCTTTAACGCGCCCCCCAATGCGCAGGCTGGCGGAAAACTTGTCGCCGTTGCCGAAGCCGGTCAGCAGCAGTTTTCCAGTCGCGCTACCGCTGCCAGCGGCAATCGAGAAACTATCGCCGCCGCTTCGCTGAAAGACATCCGCGATGCTCTGCGCGGGGCTCGCAAGCGCGCCGGTATCCGGATCAACCAGCTTGAGACCGGTGGCCAATGCGGTGGCCAACGCAGATCCCGATAAAGATGTCGTCGCGGTGTAGGAGAAGGTTCGGAACTCCGGGCCGCCAAAGCTCAGCGTGACCGTCTCACCGGCCGACAGCTGGTTGGTGACGTTGGTCGAATCGCTGAGGTCGAAGCTCGTGACCTGCGCCGAAGTGCTCTGGGCCAGCGTAGGACGACCAACGCGGATTTCTGAAGACTCGCCGGTGCTGCCGCTGGTGAATTCAAAGCGACGGGTGTCCTTGTTGTATTTGCAGGTGATGCCGAAGCGCTGGTCCAGCGGGTCAAGAATGGAGTCGCCTTCTGGCACGATGCCGCTACCTTGCCAGGCGCTACCGGCGCGAATCAGCACTTCGGGGCTGGTGGTAACCGGCGGGATCCCCAGGTTGTTGGTGACCGACGCATCGCCATACACCTTCAAGCTATTGAAGCGGCTTTCTAGCTCGGTGGAGTTCGGCCCAAGTTGCGTGCGGTCAACGGTAAACGTGAGCGCGCGGGTAAAGGTGTCGTAACCGACAATGATCGGCGGGCTCTGGGGATCGACCCAGTCGGCGGTTTTGCCAAACTCGACGTTGCGCTTGTTGAGCGCGGCATTGAGCTTCTGCTGCACGAGCTTGATGAGCTCATCGCGCGTGAGCTGCAGGTCATTTTCCGGCGCCGAGGCGAAAGTGGCCGAACTGCCGCTGCCGGTTTGCACAAAGTCCGAGCCTTCCGATCCCGCATCACCAACGAGGTCGATAATGATCGGGTTCTCTTCCGTCACACCGTTGTTACTTTTGACCAGACCAACCGAGCCGCCAGAAACCGGATCAAGCTTGAACAAGTCCAGCTTGATGATGTCGTTGCCGACCGTGAGTGAGGACACCACGTTGCCATTCGCGTCGAGCGAGCCGCTGGTGTAGGTGTCCTTGATGCGGATATAGCGGTCGTCACCAAAGGCCTCGTTGGCAGCGCGGGTCATTTCCGCCGCAAGTTCGGTACCCGTGTAAGACCCAGGGTTGACCGAGATGACCTGCGGTTCTGATCCGTCAACGCTAAGGCTGAACAGGCTGCCGCCAAAATAATCCGGGTTCGCTTTTTTCTCACCGCCTTCGCGAGTCGTCGAAAACGCGCCGGGGTCGAGCACGATGTTGACCCGATTGCTGTCCGTGTCGCCGAAGTCAAAACCTACCGCCTGCATGAATGCGCCGACCGCTTTGGCCGGCGAAGACGGTTCTTGATTAACCTGGTCATCCTGCTTGTAGAGGGGATGGGGCGCGTCGGCGTTGAAGGTGGGGTCAGCCGCCTGCGGGTCGGAGGTAGTCTGTCCAAATTTATTGATGTAAACGGTTTTGGAGTTGTCGTCTTTCGCCGTAATCAGGGCGGGCTCAATTTCCTCCGCACCCACGTACACATAGGTTTGCCATTTGTTCGACGGGCTCGCCTCGGTCGCGTTGGAGGTTTTGACGTAGTAAATCGTCGCGATTGTGGGGTTGCCCAAAGAGTCGTAAATCGTGATGGACGTCGACTTGTTGTAGGTGTCGGGGTTTGTCCGATCGAACTTCCAGGGATTCGATTCAGTGAAGCTCGCACGCGCCGGCACTACCTCGGCGTCGGCCGGCAAGTTCAGACCGAGTTCGATTTTGGTGGTCGCTTGCGGCAAACCGGAAGTGGTGGGCAGCTGCAAGGAGGTCGCCGACTCAAGCCCGGTCGCGATAACGGATCCGTCGTCGTTCACCGGGAAGACCTGCAGATACTGGCCCTGCGAGTCCACCACGTATCGGTCGTTATTTACGCTGAAAGAACCGTTACGCGTGTACACCGTCTGGGTGGAGGTCAGGCTGGGTTGCAGCGCGAAAAAACCCTGACCCGAAATCGCAAGGTCGAGCGCGTTCAAGCTGGAGGTGATATTGCCCTGCGTGAACTGCTGTTTGATGGATTTCAGAATCGTGCCCGAACCCACCGCGCTGGAGGCGTTCTGCAAGGGCGAGGTGGCGAAGATGTCACCGAACTCGGCACGTGCGCGCTTGAAGCCCGTGGTACCGACGTTCGCGATGTTGTTCGAAATCGTCGAGATATCTTTGGTCGCACCGTTAAGACCGGTGAGCGAGGTATAGAAAGACATGGAAGTTCTCCTCTAGACAGCTGATGTGCTGGGAACGGCTTATTTGCGAATGGAGGTCACATCAGCGATGCCGATGGTTTTTCCGCCCCGTAAAGTCAGCGTTTCGTTGGTGCCGCGAACATCCACGCCCTGCACCACGTCGTAGAGCTCGGCCTTGGCGGTGGTGGTGTCTTTCGCGCCGGTGGTCAGTGCTTCCACCTTGAAGACGTCGCCTGGCGTAAATCCGATGCCGCGCTCTTTCGCATTCCAGCTAAAGCCCAGCATGCCGGCGCCCGCCGCGCCCAGATCCAGAGTGTCGACCAGCGCGCCTGCCTTATTCGTAATCGCCACGCGCACGTTGGCCGCGGGGTCGGACAAATCAATCGCGCCTTCAATCACGCCGTCATCGCCAATATTGGTTGCGCCACCCGGCGTGAGCACCTTCGCGCCGAGCAGATTAGAGAACGTGGCAATGCGGTTATTGCCGAGGCTGTCGCCCAATCCCGTGATCGCGCCCTTCACATCGTCGAGCCCGGACACCGTGGAGAACTGCGCCATCTGCGAGATGAACTCGCCGTTTTCCATCGGCTTGAACGGATCCTGGTTCGCTAACTGGGTGGTGAGCAACTTGAGAAAATCCTGCTGACCCAGTTTGTCTTTGGTCGCACGTGCGCCGGCCGCCTGCGCTTTCGACTGCGTGGTAATCCCCAGTTTTGAATAAAGAGCGTTGAGTTGGGGATCAATGCCCCCGGTTGTAATTGCCATGGTCGTTACCTCAGGTGCCTAACCGCAGTGTCTGCATGGTCAGGGATTTCATCGTGTTAAGTGCTTCGGTCGTGTTCTGGTACTGGCGCGAGGTCTCCATCATGTCCACCAGCTCTTCTGGCACATCGACATTGGAGAGGTAGATAAAGCCGTCTTTGTCGGCGAGCGGATGCCCCGGCTGGGAAAGCCTGGGTACGGTTTTTTTCGACTTCTGGATATCGACGACGTCGACCGTCGCCACACCCGATTTTTCCGCGTCGTCGGCATACTTGGCCTCAAACACGGGTTTCATTGCCCGATAGGCTTTTTCTTCCGATCCACTCACCGCGCCAGCATTCGCAATATTGCTGGTGATAGTGTTGAGTCGAACGAGTTGCGCACTTAACGCGCGCGCGCCCATGTCGAACTGATTATTGGAAATGCCAGCCATCACTCACCTCGCAGCGCGCGTCTGATATTGCTGATTCTTGCGTTGAGAAAACTTAAGGTTGCCCGGTATTGCACGGCGTTCTGGGAGAACTGCACTTGCTCGTAGGCCAGGTCTACCGTGTTGCCATCAAGCGATGGCTCCACCGGCACACGAAACTCCGGGTCGCCACTGGCTTCCAGAGCATTCGCGAAGTGCGAGCCCTGGGTCCTCGCTAAAGGACCTTTCTCCGCCATCGCTTGCAGATTGGCTCCCACATCAAGATCCCGCGCCTTGAAGTTAGGCGTGGCAGCATTGAAGATATTTGACGACAGCAGTTCACCGCGCTGGCTGCGCAGGTAAAGGGCTTGCTCGTGTACTCCAAATAAATCCATCGCTCAGGGCTCCAATGTTTCGCAGCCTGAAATTGCAATTGATGTGCCAGACCAGCGAGGTTCGAGTGACTGCCACGATCCCGATTAAACCGAAATGGATGCATCTCGTGCCGGTGTGCCTGTGCTTGCTCTTCACGCACGGCGCGATCGCTGCGCAGTCCGAGTTACCCGACAACGCGCGTGTGCTACTCGAAGAAATGCAGCCTGGATTCAAAGCGCTGGCAGAAGGCCGCGCACAGGACGCCTTCGCCTTATGGAAGCCGCTCGCCGAACAAGACTTCGCGCCCGCCCAACACAATGTGGCCCTGCTCTATGAGAAAGGTCGCGGCGTGCCGCAAAGTCAGGTCGAGGCGGTGCAGTGGTTCTGGCTCGCTGAGCTGAACGGCTACAGCAGGTCCGCCAAAAATCGACAGGCCTTACAAAAGGCCTTACCCGCACCCGCGTTCGAAGCCTTGTGCGGAAAACTCAAAAAACGTCTGGCCGAAAATGTGCTGGCCGATGGAGGACGCAAAGCGCGGCGTTTTGCGCGCCTGCTGGAAGAATCGCCCCGCGCGCCCGAGACCCAGGCCGAAGACGCTTATGTATGGAATGCGGTGGCGGTTGCCTTAGGGGACAGTAACGCCATCCCCGATCGCGATCGTCTGGCCAAGGGCATGGCGCCGGAGCGTCTTATCGAACTGCAGGCGCTAGCGGTTGGGCTTTTTGATCACAGCCTGCCGCCCGACACGCTCGCCAAAGACTACCCACCGAAATCAGAGGAAGAAGCCGCCGGGCAGTAAGCCCGGTGGGTCGCGATCACTTCTTTTTGCGCCCCAGAAGTTGGTCGGACATATTCAGAAAATGCTGGGCCATGACGCGTAATTCGGCGGGCGACTGGCTTTGCAGCTCGTCGAATTTAGCCACCGGAATTTCCAGCGCTTCGCAGCCGCCGTTCGCCACCACCGTAAAGGGTGCCGGCCGTTTTTCGAGCGCGGTTTCAATGCCCACCGCATCGCCGCGCGAATACACCAGCAGTCCGCGTTCGGCGCGGATGGCGACCACGGAGCCTTTTTTAACGATATAAAAGTGGCCTAAGGCTTTGCCCTCGCGAATGAGGACATCGCCGTGCGACAAGGTGAGCAGCCGCATCAGCTACACCCACCGCGCGCGAGTTTGTCGATGTTGCGCGCCAGCGATTGCATCACCCCCAACATCAAAGGCCCGGCCTGTTGCAATTGGCCTAACAAAGTGGCGCGGGCGAGTAACAAGACCACCGTGTCTGCCCGCGCCTCAACCTGACGGCTATAGGGACGGTCGAGCACCATATCAATCGCGCCGACCATTTCGCCGGCGCGAATAAGCTGCGGATAACGCCGCGCCGTACGGTTGGGCAGGCTACTTTCGAGTTCACCCGTCTCCACCAGAAAGCACAGCTCGGAGGGTTCGCCGCGCGAATACAACACTTCCCCCGCCATCAGCTGTCGGCGCAATGAAGATTGTTTGAAGATTTCGCGGAAGGGATCGGTCGTCACTCAACATAGTCCTGCTGGTCGTGACGGGATAATACGCTGGCCCACGAACGGCGTTAAACCGCACGCACCGCCGCGCGAGACCATTAACCGACCAAATTGGCGCTTTAACTCGCGGCGCGCGACTCATCCTGTAAAAGTTTGCGCGCCATGTTCATGCGCATCGCGCGCAAGCTCGCGGTGTCGCCTTCCATCCAGTTGCCCAGAGTTCGCGGCGTTGGAGCCGAGAGGTCGCGCGCAGAGTTAAAGGCGGGTTCAGCGGCATCGGCCATCATCAATCGCGGATCCTGAATCTCGGTGGTGGCGCCGTGATCTACCTTGCCCGCCAACAGATTGGTGACTTCAGCCACCGTGCGCGCCCGCCCGCCTTCAAAGAAAATGCTGCGGTTAGACGCTGCGTGGCGCGGGAACAGGTTCGCGGCCGAGGCCATCGGTTTGGACTCTGCTGAACTCAACAAGCGCGCGGCACCAGAGGCGCCCATAAAATGCGCGACGTATACCTCTTGATCGCTCACCGGCCGGCCAAGGCGCTGTTCGAGATGTTGGCGATTATCGTTACTCAGAAAACCGGCCATCACGGCGGCAACGGAGGGGTCTTTACGCAGCGCGAGCAATTTGGACTCCGGCATATCCGGATTGATCCCGGCTTCGCGGCCATGGCGCTTGGCCACCGCGAGCCAGGTCGCTTTGGTGAACTGGAATAGCCCGGTCGCGCCTGAGGTCTTAGCCTTGGCTTCCGGATTCAAGGACGACTCGGCGCGAGCAGTCGCCAACATCGAATCGAAAGAATTATTGGTTTTGTCCGCCGCTCGCTTGATAGCGGCGATCACGGGCGAATGGGCGCTGACGGGTTTGATCATGATGAGGTCTCGGCTGCGGGCTCGTACGCCTGGTTAGTTGCCGCGAGATTGCAATTTGCTTGCCATCCTCAGACGAACAGGCAGCGCGCTTCGGCACAACAATTGCTGAAGCGCGAACATGATTAATCGCCTCGCCAATGGACCACCCCCACCGCGTGTGCCCAAGGCACCGACGCCGCCCACAGCGTCACCGGGCCCCATCCGCCGCGCGTTCTCGCATTTTTTAGGTGAGCTGCGAGACGTCATCAACCCGCTCCAGCACATTCCCGTGCTGAGCGGTTTGTATCGCGCCGTGACGAAAGACGGCATGTCGAATACGGCCAACGTACTGGGGGGCCTGCTTTACGGCGGCCCGATCGGCGCGGCGGCGGCGATGGCCCAGAACGTGGTGAATAAAATTGCGGGCACCGATGTGCTGACCGCAATGTGGGAACGCCTGCTGCCGGACAAGCCGACCGCCAGCGTCGCCAGCAAACCGCAAGCGGTGGCTGCCAGTGCCGCGCCTTCAGCGCCCGTTGCGCCCCGCGGCGGTCCGCCCCTTGAGCCCTCGCCACCGCGGGCGATCGCGCGCGAGCTTCCGACGCTGGTTCATCACTTTGGGCCGCCCCGGAGGGCAGCGACCGCACTCGTCGAACCCACGACTGATGCGCGGCTTACGCGCTGGCAGCCCGCCGCCGGCGAGCAAGCGAAAATCGCGGCACTCAAACAGCTGCTCCTGACCCACCCGCCCGACATCCCTGCGCAAAGTCTTCGCGGCGGGAAGGCGTGGCATCACGCGGCAGGAGAGATCTGGCCGGCGCAGGGACGGGTTATTGATGCCCTGCCCTTGGCGAGTTCGCCAAGGCTAGTGCGGGAGCCGCAAGCGCGCAGCTAGGCCGTGTCGGCCCGCGCCTAAGCCACGCGTGGCTCGCAGATGAACACCGGGATATCGCGCGACGTGCGGCGCTGGTAGAGATCAAAGTCTTTGTAATGCGAGCAGCACAGCGGCCAGACGGCGGCTTTTTCTTCGCTGCTCGCGCGCCGCGCGATGAGCGTTTTGTGCTCCCCTCGTAGCGTGACCTCGATTTGCGGGTGCGCCACGAGGTTGTAGTACCACACCGGATGCTGCGGGCCGCCGGCGAACGAGGCCACCAGAATCACGCCGTCCTTGTAGGGCACGTACATCAGCGGCAGTTCGATGTCGCGCCCGCTTTTCGCGCCCATCATTTTGACCAGACACACCTCGCCGCCACCGAAGCGGTTGAAGAGCGCACCGCCGCTCATGCGGTACAGCGCGGTGTGCACGGCGGACAACCAGCGCGCCATGGGTTTCAGCAGGCTGAATTCGAAATCGGAGATGGGGCGGGGGGTATTCATGGTGGCGGTGGTGCCGAGGCGCGCTCTTGCACGGGCGTGATATTCGCCAGCACATCGGCCAGCGCATCCTTGGCCACTGCGGCATCGTGGTCTAGCTGCAGGCCGGTCCAGAATCCATCGTTAAGCCCGAAGTAGCGGGACAGGCGCAGGCCGGTATCCACCGAGATCGCTCGCTTGCCGGCAATGATTTCGCTGATGCGCATTTGTGGCACGCCGATGTCCTTCGCCAGTCGATAGGCGGAGAGCCCCAGCGGCTGCAAGAACTCCTCCAGCAGAATCTCGCCGGGTTGAGGGTAAGGAACTTTACGCACGGCTGATACCTCCTCAGTGGTAATCGACGATTTCGACATCGAGCGCTCTGCCATCTTCGAAGCGGAAACAAAGCCGCCACTGGTCGTTGATGCGAATGCTCCATTGACCTTTGCGGTCGCCTCGCAGCGCCTCCAGCCTGTTATTGGGCGGAATTCTCAGTTCGTCGACGCGTTGAACGCGATTCAGCATTGCGAGCTTCCGCATGGCGACAGTTTCGATACGCCGGAAGCGCGGAACCCGCGCGCCATCAAACAGCGCGGCCGTTTCCCGACAACGGAAGGAAACAATGCTCATACCCTATTACTATCGCAAGCCGATACTATCATCAACGATCATTGTGCTGGTCTCCTGCTTTCAACGCAGGCAGGACCCAGAAGCTTCCTGGCCAAGCCCATCCCCCACGCGCCCCAACAGCCAGGTGGGATAGGCGCCGTCGCTGGTTTCGGCGCGCACCCGCCAGCCGGTGCGCTCAAACAGGCGCTGCAGATCGGCAGGCGACCGATAGCGCATGGTGAGTGTTTCATCGGCCACGGTCTGCTCATCCAGCTGCACGATGTGGCTGAGGTGCGCGACCTCCCCCTCCCAGCGCAGATCGACCTCGCGGATAAAGCGCCCGCCCTCTTCCCGCCGGCTCGCCATATACAGCCGCGGCGCCGGCTGCACCACGCACAAGCCGCCGGGCGCGCAGCGCGCGTGGATGGCGGTGAGCACGCGTTCGGCGTTGGCGTCGTCCACCATGTAATCGAGCACGCCGAAGGCCAGCAGCGCGAGCGCAAAGTGCTGGTCTTGCGGCAGGAGCGCCGCCGGCACCAGACCCGCCCGCAGGCTGATGTGCTGTGCCTCAAGCCGGGCCTTGTGGGCGAGACAATCGAGCATGCCGCGCGAGGGCTCCACCGCCGTCACCGCATAGCCCAGCGCCGCCAGCGGTAGCGCGATGCGGCCGGTGCCGGCGCCCACGTCCAGCACCCGGGCGGGCGGCGCGCACAAGCCCTGCAGGATGCGCAGCAGGCCTGCCGTTGCCGCATGAAAGGCATCGCCGTAGAGGGCGTCGTACATGGCGTCGTAATGCGGCGCGAGGTCGTCGTGCATGGCGGTGAGTCCCGTCGAAAGAGACGCGCAGTCTAGGGCGCCCGCAGGCTCATTTTCTGAGCCTTCACCACGCGACACTAGCGCTTCCCCACCCCACACCCGACGCCGCTCCCGGCGTCAATCACGCTCATGGAGGACCTGCGTATGTTGATCGATTCATCACTCGCCCATGGCCTGGCTCAACGGAGTCATCGGGAATTATTGGGCCAGGCCAAACGCGTGGTCCGGCATATGGCGCAGGAAAGAAAAGCCCGCCCCACCATGCCCGTGACCCGCAAGGGCGCGCGGCGCTATCTGCGGGAGTTTCTGCAACCCGTGAAGGCCCGCGCCCTCTATGTGCTGGAAACCGAAACCCGCCGCGAGGGCCCGGCGTGTCGTTATCTGGATTTCCGCGCCGGGCAGGAAGACCGCACGGTGGGGTTGATTCTGGGCACTTTCGCGCCGCTCTCGCCGATTATTGAGGAAGGCGAAGTCGAACTCGCCGTGTTCTCCCGCCACACGCTGGCGCGCAGCCATCAGCGCTGCCACCAGCTGTACTGGCAGCAGCTCGCCCCGCGTCTCGGCGAAACCATCCAGACGCTGTGGCTGATGAACGAAGCCGCCCGCGCGCTCGATCTCAAACAGGGTTTTCTCGCCACCGACCACGGCTTGCTGGTGGGCGACTACGCGCCCGACGGCGTGCTGCACCTCAAAACCTTCATCCGTACCGACCAAACGCACGGCCGTTGGCCGCAAGCGCAAGCGCTGATGCGCGGGCTGCGCGCCAAATTCAAGCCCACTGCCGAGCAACTGCTGCAAGCCCTCGTCACCGGC
>CANFVX010000043.1 GCA_947450495.1 Gammaproteobacteria bacterium | reverse complement strand
TGGTGATGAGACCCCCAAGCCGCAGAGTCACCATGAAACATTTGCCCTATCGCGTCACGACCGCCACCGGGGCCGTCGTCGATATCCAGTTCCCTTTACACGCAGAAACCGTCTCGGCGGTGACCGTCAGCCAGTTGCTCGACAGCGTTTTGCGCACGCTCAGTCGCGAAATTGCGGTGCTGTCGAATGTGGGCAACGGTGACGTGCTGCAGGCGCTGGCGATGGCGCTCGCGGTGCGCACCGGCATTATCCACGCGCCCTTCGAATTACTGGCCGAACAGAGCAGCGACTTACTAGCAACGGCGCTGGCCGCGATGGCCAATGCCCAGCCGCGAGGGCCGGCGGCCGGTCACGCCTGAGACGACGTGCGGAGCAATCCGGCCAAGGCGCCGCCGAGGGTGTGGCCCGAGGTCCAGGCCAGTTCCACCCGCGGACCGAGCCGCCAATCGCCGCACACTGCCACGCCAAGCGCCGGATCATAGCTGTAGGCGCTGCCGGCCGCCCGCTCGACCAAGGCATAGCGCCAGCGGTGCACGGTGGCGACTTCCGGTTGACCAAGGCCGGGGACCAGCGCGGCGATGGCCTCGAGCAAGGCCGCCGTCACCGCGTCCGGATCTGCTTCGAGGTGCGCGCGTGACCACGCGGGCGTGGCGTGCGCAATCAGGCCGCGTCCATCGCGGCTACGGGCCAGCCAGGCCAGCGGCTGGTCGGTGGGTGGGCGCAAACCCCACCAGTCTGGCCAGCGGGCCGAGTCACTAAAGGCCAATAATCCGGCCCAGCACGGCGCGGTGCACGCGGCCGCCGCCTCGGCGGCAAGCGCCGGCGCCGCCGTCGCGAGGAGTACCGCGGTCTGCTCTGCGGGCAGGGCCACCACCAGCGCATCGAAACCACCGACCGAGGGGCTCGCCCGGAAATCCAGCGTCCAGCCGTCCGCCACGCGTCTTAAGCCGCAGACTTCAGCCTCACAGTGCACGCGCAGGTCCTGCGCCAACCACCGCGGCAGGGCGTTCATATCGGGATTGCCCAGGTAGCGCACGTCATCTGCACTGCCAGCAAGCGCGGCAGCGCGCTGGTCATCGAGCCGTCCGGGCCAGGGCAGAACCGCGCCGGCGGCGAGGGCCGCTGTACAGCATTCAAGGAATTCGGGAGTGCGGGCGGTGAAATACTGGGCGCCGTGGTCGACGAGGGCGGCGCCTTCGCGCAAGGCCAGACGCCTGCTCGACAGCCGGCCGCCGACACGGCGGGCCTTATCAAACATCTGGATCGCGACGCCGGACCTTTGCAGTCGGCGGGCGCAGGCGAGACCGGCAATGCCGGCCCCGATAATCGCAATGCGTAGCGGTGTCATCCCTTGCTTACGCCCCCGACGGCGGCGGGGATCGCAAGCCCTTCAAGCGGGCTCGGCGAGCAAGAGTTCCAGCAAGGGACGCGGCCGGCCAACGCCGTAGCCCTGCACGCAGTTCACCCCGAGTTCGACCAGTTTCTCGCGGATCTGATCGTTCTCCACGAACTCGGCGATGGTCGTTTTGCCCAGCGTCTGGCCCACTTCGTTAATCGCCCGCACCAGCGCGTAATCCACCGGATCGGTCAGCAGGTCGCGGATAAACACGCCGTCGATCTTCAGGTGATCGACCGGCAGTTGCTTGAGATAGCCGAACGACGACAGGCCGCTGCCAAAGTCGTCCAGCGCGAACTTGCAGCCCAGCGCGCGCAGCTCGTGCATAAAGCTCTCGGCAGCGCCGATATTGGCAATGGCCGCGGTTTCGGTAATTTCAAAACAAATCCGTGCCGCCTGCGGCCCGAGCTTTAGCATGGCGTCGCGCACAAATTCGAAGAAATCGTCGTTGGTCAGCGACTGGCCAGAAAGATTGATGCCGCAGGTTTCGATGCGCCGGGCGAAGTCGGTTTGCTCGGCAAACACCCGGAGCATGCGCTCGATCACCCAGCGGTCAATGCGGGTAATGATGTGGTAGCGCTCCGCGGGCGGCAGGAAAGCGCCCGGCGGAATGAGGCGACCGTCTTCCTCGCGCAAACGCACCAGCACTTCGATATGCAGGCCGCGACGCTCGCCGCGCACCGCCGGCTCGATGGGCTGATAAAAAAGCTCCAGCCGGTCGTCATCGATCGCGCGGTTGATGCGTTCAATCCAGGCCATTTCGCCCTGTCGGGCGGTGAGTTCCTGATCGCTGGGCCCATACACGTGCACCCGGTTGCGCCCCATTTCCTTGGCGACAAAGCAGGCGGCGTCAGCGGCGGAGAGAATGTCTGCCACCTTCTCGTGACCGCTCGCGACCGGCACCAGCCCGATGCTGGCACTGACCCTGAAGCGTTTCTCGCCCCAGCTAAAGGTGATGTCTTCCAGCGCCTTGCGCACGGCCTGCGCGGTGCGTTGCGCCTGCTCCACCGTGCAGTGCTCCATCAACAGCACGAATTCGTCGCCGCCCATGCGGGCGATGGTGTCGGTTTTGCGCACCGTCGCCACCAGCGTGGAGGCAATCTGCTTGAGCAGTTGGTCGCCCGCCGCGTGTCCGCAGGTGTCGTTGACGACTTTGAACTGGTCGAGGTCGAAGTAGCACACGGCGTGCGGCACGCCGGATTCGCGGGAGTTGTCCAACGCGATTTCGAGCCGAGCTTCGAATTCCCGCCGATTGATAAGGCCGGTCAATTCGTCGTGCCCGGCCTGAAACAGCAAACGGGTGGACATTTCGCGCGCGTCGGTCACATCAATGAACTGCACAATCGACCGATTGGGCTGGTGCGTGTCAACCTCCTCCAGAGTCGCAAACGACACCTCAAACCAGCGCATCTCGCCTGAATCTGCATCGATCGCGTATTCGCGCGGCAGGCTATGAGTGAGATCCTCCAGCGCCAAAGCTTGCTCCTGGGGCGCGAGCGTGGCGCTCAGCATCTCCGCGAGCGGGCGGCCATCGAGCGCCAACGCCGTCGAGGAAAGCATGGCGATCAGCGCGTTATTGGGCTCGCGCAGGCAGCGCCCGTCAAAAAACGCCATGCCAATCGAAGACTGGGCGAAGGCCTCCCGGAAGCGCGCCTCGCTGCGTTCGCGCGCCTCGGTTTCCTCCAGCATCCGGGCATTGGTGCTGACCAGCGCCGTGTTCGTCCGGTTGAGGTTTTCGATCAGGTTTTGATTGGCGACGGCGAGTTGCCAGGCTTCGTAAAGCGCGTTGCGATGCGAACGCGCGATGGCCTCCATCACAAAAGCGCCCATCACCATCATCACCGCCAAGGGGTGATAGAACGGGTTGCCGCGCGAGAAGTAATCGATGGCGGTGGGTATCAGCACCAGCGCGAGGTGCGCACGGTACAGCCACAACAGCGGGGAGAGCACGGTAGCGGCGCCAGTCGCAACTGCCGCAAGGGCAAACGCCAGAAAAAGATTGAGTTCGTAGGACGCGCCGCGGCCGAGCACGGTGCTGGCGAGACCCCACAGCAGCGCTGAGACCAGCATGGCGAAACTGTAGAACGCGGCCCACAGGCGAGCCTCATCGGAATCGTCTGCAGAGGCGTGTCGGGCGGCGACCATCCTGAGCAGCGCCGTGACCAGCACGGCAGTGCCCCAGATCTCCACGTCGGAGTTGCGCCCGCTTCGCTCAAACACCCACCAGATACCGGCCAGAATACCGAGCGAGGCGATCGCGCCGCGCACGCCGATGCTCATCATCAGATAGCACTGATGACGCAGGAAAGCGCTGTTTGAGCGGTCGGAGAGCGCAGCGTTCACTGGCAGGGCTTGCATTGGTCAGGTCTGTGGCCGTCGGCACCGAAAAAGGAGTCAGCGCTTAAGCGGCCTCAGGCGAGGTTTTCTTGAGCGATCCGACGCTTACTGAGTGCCGTTGCCGCGACGCAGGCGATGCGCGCGCACGGCCGTGCCAAAGGCGTCGAACAGTTTTACCGAGTGTGGATTCTCTCTGGCGCGGTATTCGGGATGCCACTGGGTGGCAAAAACGAAGCCCGGCGCGTCCCGCACCGAGACCGCCTCGATGATGCCGTCCGGGGCGGTCGCCTCCACGCTGAGCGCGGGCGCGAGTTCACGGATGCCCTGTCGATGAATCGAGTTCACCATGATTTCGCCACTTCCCAGCAGGGTTTCCAGCCAGCTCCCCGGCGCAATCGCGATTGGGTGCGACGGACCATAGCGCACCTCAACCGGCTGGCCTTTGGGCGCCCGATGGTCGAGCCGCCCTTCCCCACGCTGGAGTTCGGCTTCCAGCGTGCCGCCCAGCGCCACGTTCAGTTCCTGAAAGCCCCGGCAGATGCAGAACAAGGGGATGCCGCGGGTGATACAGCGACGGATCAGATTGAGCGTGAGGTCGTCACGATGGAAATCGTAGGGTTCGTGGTCGGGCGTGGCTTCCATTCCGTAGCGCGGCGGATGCACGTTAGACACCGCACCGGTCATCAGAATGCCATCGAGATGGTCCAGCAGATGGTCCATATCCACCGCGTCGGCTAGCGCCGGAATCATCACCGGCACGCATTGCGCCACCTCGGCCACCGCGCGCACGTATTTGTCGCCTATCGAGTGATAGAGGAAGCCGCCGTTTTCGTGCGTGTCGGCCGGCAAGCCCACGAGCGGTCGTACAAGCGCGTCCATCGGGTGTCCTTTCAGGTATTGGCGCCGGCGCTGCCGGGTCGCCATTTCAGAAATCGTTGTTCGGCCAGAGTCACCATAGCGTCCAGCGCGAGCGCACACACGGTAAGAATAACGATGCCGGCAAACACCGCATTGATATCAAAGCTGCCTTCGGCCTGCAGGATGAGATAGCCCACGCCCTGCGCCGAGCCCAGATATTCGCCCACCACCGCGCCCACGAAGGCCATGCCCACCGCCGTGTGCAGGCTGGAGAACACCCAACTCATGGCCGAGGGCCAGTACACGTGCCGCACCAGCGCCCGCGGCGTCGCGCCCAGCATCCGCGCATTGGCCACCAGCAGCGGATTCACATCTTTCACGCCCTGATACACGTTGAAGAACACCACGAAGAACACCAACGTGATTCCCAGCGCGACTTTCGACGCAATTCCCAGCCCGAACCAGGTGGCAAATATCGGCGCCAGCACCACGCGCGGCATGGCGTTGCAGGCCTTGATGAAAGGATCGAGCAGGGCCGCGACGCGGGGCGAGAGCCCCAACC
The DNA here is from genome assembly GCA_947450495.1 of Gammaproteobacteria bacterium. Lineage (GTDB taxonomy): Bacteria > Pseudomonadota > Gammaproteobacteria. Next base: position 11,202 of record CANFVX010000043.1, on the reverse strand, counting down.
ACAGGCCGCTGCTCACCCCCAGCGCAATGCCAATCACAAACGCAAGCGTGGTTTCGAGCAGGGTCACGCCCAGATGGCGAAAAATCATGCCGGAGCCAATCCAGCGCACCAGCACCTCGCCCACCAACTGCGGGCGGCCGAAGAAAAACGGCGGCAGCAGGCCGTGTTCGGTCAGCCCGTACCACAGCGCCAACAGCGCCAGCAGCAAACCGGCACGTGCGATGAACAGTTTCATGTGCGCGCCTCCACACCCGCCGCATAGGCCTTCTGCACTTCGCCTTTCAGCAGCTGCCAGATTTCGCGATGCAGGTCGACGAAGGCCGGCGTCATGCGGATTTCGGCCACGTCGCGCGGGCGCGGCAGGTCGATCACGAACTCGCCCACCGGCCGGCTCGCCGGTCCCGCCGACATCACCACCACGCGGTCGCCCAGCGCGATGGCCTCTTCCAGATCGTGGGTGATGAACACCACCGCGCGGCGCTTGGCCGACCACAGTGCCAGCAGTTCGTTTTCCATCAGGCTGCGGGTTTGAACATCGAGCGCGGAGAAAGGCTCGTCCATCAGCAGGATTTCGGGTTTGAGCGCCAGCATCTGCGCCAGCGCCACGCGTTTTTTCATGCCGCCAGACAGCTGATGCGGATAGCGCTCGGCGGCAGCGCTCAGGCCCACGCGCCCCAGCCATTCATCGGCCTCGGCGCGCGCGATGGCGCGGGGCCGGCCGTGGAAGATAAGACCGGCGGCGACGTTCTCCCGCGCATTCCGCCAGGGCAGCAGCGCGTCACCCTGAAACAGATAGCCCGCGCGGCGATTGATGCCCGCCAGCGGCTTGCCAAAGACCTCGATTAACCCCGCGCTCGGCGCCAGCAGGCCGGCGGCGAGATTGAGCAGCGTGGACTTGCCGCAGCCGGTAGGGCCCACGATGCACAGGAACTCGTGCGCAGCAACGCGCAGGTTCGCGGCTTGCAGCACCGGCGCCGCCTCGCCAAACGCGAGCGTGACGCCTTTCCACTGCAGGGCGATCTCACTCACGGCGAAGCGGCCGGCACCCGGCCCAGAAAATCGCCGTCGATCGCCGCCTCAAGCGAGGGCGGCGCGGCCTTCAGCGCCGGCTCCATCGCCATCAGGGCCTGCAGCACATGCTCGGCGCCGGCCACATCCAGCGCGCCGTCGGGTGAAAAAATGCCGAGGTTTTTTTTCAACGCCGCGGTGTAGGCCGCCTTGTCGCTCCCGATATAGTCGGCCGGCATGAGGTCCACAATTTGCTCGGGACTGGCCTTCGCCAACCAGCGCAGCGCCCGCACCTGCGCGTTCACCAGCGCCTGCGCGGTGTGCGGATTGGCGGCAAGAAAATCGGCTTTCGCGTATAAGCAGGCCGCGTGATAGGTGCCGCCAAAGACGGCCTGCGCGCCTTCGGCGGTGCGCGTATCCACGATGACTTTGAGCTCACCCGCCGCTTCAAGCTGGGAAATCACCGGATCGAGATGGACCATGCCGTCGATGCCGCCCTGCCGCATCGCGGCCACCGCGCTCGCCGCCGCACCGACCCCAATCACCGCCACTTCATCCGCCGCCACGCCGTGCTGGCTTAACAGCTGGTTAAGGAAAAGATGCGTGGAGGAACCCGGCGCGGTCACGCCAATCTTCATGCCGCGCAAATCGGCAAAGCTGTTGAAACGGGCCGCCGCGCGCGGGCTCAAACCCAGCACCATCGCCGGATAGCGCGCCATCAGCACAATCGCGCGAATCGGCTGGCCCTTGGCCTGCATGTGCAAGACGTGCTCGAAGGCGCCGGCGGCGAACTGCGCGCTGCCGCCCACCACCGCCTGCAGCGCCTTGGCGCCGCCGGGAAAATCCACGATCTCGAGTTTGAGCCCTTCCGCTTTGAAATAGCCCAGCTGTTCCGCCACGGTCAGCGGGAGGTAATAGAAAAGATTCTTGCCGCCCACCGCCAGCGTCACCGTCGGCTGCTCGGGCGCAGCCGGCGCGGCGGCGGCGGCACACAGCAGTAGGGCCGCCAACAGCGACCGGCACAGGGTTTTAATCAACGAACAATCCTCACGAGCTTTGCCGGATTATCCGGAGGCATCGGGCGCGATACAACGCGCCAGCGTGGTATCCGCGCCGCCGGGCCGTTAGGCTCGCGGCACAACGACAACACGCAAGGGGGACTCATGGAATTCGGCGTCACGTTTACTTCCCGCATCGGCGATTACGACCTTGTGGCCTTGGCCGAATCCCTCGGCTACGCGCAGGCCTGGTTCTTCGACTCGCAAATGATTTACTCCGACGTCTACGCGACCATGGCGGTCGCCGCGCAGGCCACGCGCCGCATCAAGCTCGCCACCGGCGTGGCAGTGCCCAGCACCCGGCTCGCGCCCACCATCGCGCACTCCATTGCCAGCGTGGCCCAACTCGCGCCGGGTCGCGTTGAGCTTGGCGTGGGTAACGGCAACACCGCGCGCCTCACCATGGGTCTGCGTCCGGTGCCGCTGGGCGAGATGAAGCGCGACATCCGCCTCATTCAGGCGCTGCTGCGCGGGGAAGCCGCGCCGCACGACTGCGAAGGCGAAACGCATCTCGTGCAGCTGCTTCACCGGCATCACGGGTTTATCAATCTCGACCATCACATCCCAGTCACGCTGTCGGCCTTCGGCCCCAAGACCCTCGACTACTGCGGCGCCGAGTGCGACGCCCACCTCACCTGGAACGCGACGCCCGAAGGCCTCACCGCCGCCCGCGCCCGCATCGACGCCGCGGCGCTCAAAGCCGGCCGCAATCCGGCGCTCATTCCGTCCAAGAACATCAGCCCGTTGGCGGTGCTGCGCCCGGGTGAAACCAGCAGCAGCCCGCGCGTGCTGAAAAGCCTCGGGCCGTTTATCACCAACCTGCTGCACGTGATGTGTGAATGGGGCGAGAATCTGCTGCCCGGCGGCTCCTCGATTGCGGAAGTCGTGGCCCGCTATCGCGCGCACGTCGACCGCATGCCCCTCGAGCGCCGCCACCTGCTGCTGCACGAAGGCCATCTGGTCTACACCCGCGAAGACGAACAGGAATTCCTCACGCCCGAAGTGGCCGAAGCCGCCGCGATGATCGGCGAGCCAGATGCCGTGATCGAAAAAATCCGCGCGCTCGAAGCCGCCGGCCTCAAGCACTTCGCGTTTCAGGTCACCGACGACCCGGTAGGGCAGATGCGCTATTTCGCCGAGACGGTGATGAACCGGTATTGAGGCCCGCGCCGCCGATCGCGCTCGGCGGTGACCGCAGCGGATCCGCTGGCACCGCGTTCAGGGCGCCAGCGCGGCGGCAATCTCCTTGGCCAGCTGCGCAACGGCCTGCGCATGCGCGGCCACCAGCGCGTCGTAATCGTCTGCTTTAGCGCTCACCGGCACGGCGATGCGGCTGGTCCGTTGCGCAGGCGCGGCGCCGTCTTTGTCGCTCGCCACGCTCCAGCGCGCCAGCAACACCACCGCGCCGTCGCTGCCGCGGTCAAAGCGCTGCACGTCGAGCGTGACGCGCGCGGCCAGCGGTTGGCTTGATTTCCAGGGATAGTTCAGCAGGCGCACATCGGGCCGCGCGGCGGCGACTTGTTCGAACAGCGCGCGGCGAAAGGATTCGGCGAAGGGTTCGGCCCAGCGCTGGCGCGGCGCGAGTTCGAGCCGGTTGTCGCCGGCGCGGGTCACAATCTGCGGGCGATCGAGATAGCCCGGCAGGCTCACCGGGCCGAGGCCGATCAGCGGCCCGGTGCGCTCAGCGGCAGAGGCCGCGTTGTCCGGCCCGGCCAGCACGTAGTAGCGCGCGACCGGGGTGCGCGCGCAGGCGGCGAGCACGGTGAAAAGGCCAATCATCAACAGCGGGCGCAATGTCTTCACGGAGCATCCTCACGATCGCTCCGCCCGTGGAGCAGCGATTCGGGTTGCGTTTCGATGGCTTCTGCGAGCGCGCGCAGCGCGCGGGCAGCGGCGGTGGTTTCTTTCATCATCTCGTTCAGGTTGACCGCGGAAGACGAGTCTTCGCCGGCGGTCTCGCGCAGCGCCCTGGCGGTGGCGGCGAGTTCTTTGCTGGCCTCGGTCAGGGCGAGGATGGGGCCGGCATCGGGGCGGGTCAGTTTCGCGATATTGCCCGCGCTTTCGTCGATATGGCTCAGGGTCTCGCGCCCGGCGCGTAGCGTGCTGGCGGCTTCGGTGAGCGCGTCGCGGCTGGTGCGCAGGGTCGCGGCCGATTCCTGCAGGACGACGCGGGTGTCGTCGGCCAGCGTTGAGCTGCGATGGTTGAGGCTGTCGGTCAGCGCCTGCAAATTCGCCAGCGTGGCGTCGAGGTTTTTAAGCGCGCTGGTGGCTTCCGGTGCCGAGACCAAGTGGCGGATAGAGTTTGAAATCACCGACACGTCGTCCAGCAGTTTTTCGATGTTGAGCTTGTCGAGCTTGTTCGCGAACTCCTGCACTTCGGTCGGCAAGGTGGGAATTTCCGCTTCCCCCTTGCGCCCGTGCAACTGTGCCGGCTTTTCGGGATAAAAATCGAGATCGATGTAGAGCTGGCCGGTGAGGAAGCTCCAGGTTTTAAGCCGGGCCCGCAAACCGTGATCGATCAGGGCCTCACGCCCGCCGAGTTCTTCCAACGAGGCTTGTCCGCCTTCCAGATGCTCGAGCGACGCCGAATCGGTCCGAATCTTCACCGGCACCAGCACCGCGAACGACGCCTTGTCGATCGACAGTCCGATGCTTTCCACGCTGCCGATCTTCACCCCTCGAAACACCACTGGCGACCCTACCTGCAGGCCGGTAGTGGATCCTTCGAAATACAGCGTGTAGCCCGGCCGGTCGCGCCAGAAGCTGCCGTCGGCCAGCAAGATGATGGCCAGCAACAGCAGCCCGGCCCCGCCCAGCACAAAGGCACCGATCAGTTTGGGATCCGCTTTGCGACTCATGGTTGTCCCCGTTGCAGGAAATGACGCACTTGGTCTGGGCCCTCTTTAAGCAGAAGTTTGGGGTCGCCGGCCGCAATCATCGTGCGGGTTTCGGCATCGAGAAACACGGAATTATTGGCAATTGCGAAAATGCTCGGCAACTCGTGCGTGACCAGCACGACGGTGGCGCCAAGGCCGTTGCGAAGCTCGAGGATGAGTTCATCCAGGCGCTGCGAACTGAGCGGGTCTAGTCCCGCAGACGGCTCGTCAAAAAACAGGATCTCCGGATCCAGCGCCATCGCCCGCGCCAGCCCCGCGCGCTTTTTCATGCCGCCGCTGATCTCCGACGGATAATAATTCTCGAAGCCCGCCAGCCCGACCAGCGCGAGCTTGAGCGCCACAATCTCCGCCACGATTTTTTTGGGCAGGCGGGTGAACTCGCGCAGCGGCAGGGCTACATTTTCGGCCAGGGTCAGCGAACTCCACAGCGCGCCGGCCTGAAACAGCACGCCAAAGCCGCGCCGCAAGTTGGCCTTCGCCTCGTCGCTCGCCGCCCAGTAGTCCACGCCGTCGAAAAGAATCGAGCCCGCCAGCGGGCGATTAAGCCCAATCATTTGTTTCAGCAGCGTGCTCTTGCCGCAGCCGCTGCCGCCCATGATGACGAAAATATCACCCCGGTTGATGGTGAAGTTGAGGTCACGCTGAACGACCGTGGTGCCGTAGCCCATGCTCAGGTGGCGCACTTCGATATGCGGCTGCGCGCTCATCAGATCCCGATCTTCTGGAACAGGATGGTGAGCAGCGAGGCCGCCACGGTGATCAGCACAATCCCGAGAACCACCGCCGAGGTCGTGGCCTCGCCGACGGCCTGCGCGCTGCGTCCGCACTGCATGCCGCGCAGACAGCCGGCAAAGGCCACCAGCGCGCCATACACCGTGCCCTTCATCACGCCCACCAGCACGTGGGTGATGCTGAGCGCGTTGACGGTTTCGTTGAAGTATTCGTACATGCCGATGTGAAACACGCCGGTCGCCACCAGCATGCCGGCGAAGCAACCCACCACGCCGGAATAGAGCGTGAGCAGCGGCACCATGGACACCAGCGCCAGCATGCGTGGCAACACGAGGTAATCGATCGGCGACACACCCAGCGTGCGGAAGGCGTCGATTTCCTCGTTCACCTGCATGGTGCCGAGTTGCGCCGCGTAAGCAGCACCGGTGCGGCCCGCGAGAATAATGCCGGTCATGAGCGCGCCCACTTCGCGCACCATGCCAAGGCCCACCAGATCCGCGATGTAGATTTCGGCCCCGAACAGCGCCAGCTGCACCGCGCCCATGTAGGCGAGGATGGTGCCCACCAGAAAGCTGATGAGCGACACCACGGGCAGCGCGCGCACCCCGGCGTCTTCGATGAGGTACCAAAGATCCTGTCGCCGATAGCGCGCCTTACCCCGCAGCAGCCGCTGGCAGGACAATACGATTTCACCCACGAACTCGACCATCGCCGGCAAGTCCTGCCACAGCCGCAGACTCGCCTCGCCCACGCCCTCCAGATAGCCTTTCGGCGCCGGCTCACCCCGCGCATCGGCGCGCGCCGGCACCGCAAACGCGAGCGCCAGCAGGCGGCGGAGGCCGTCGGGCAAATCGCGCTGGTCGACTTCAATCTCGCGCCCACCGCAATGACGCAACAGCGCGGCCAGAAATGTGGCGACGCTGGAATCCCACACCCCCAACTCGTTGCCCACCAGCGTCACGCGTTCGGCCTGCGCGAGCTGGGGGGCGATGTCATTGAAGAACGGCACCTCGGCGCGCAAGGACCAGTCGCCCCGGAGAATCACCCGGGGTTCGCGCGGATCGCCTTCAATCGTGAGCTGGGCAGTCGTCATGAGCGGCTAGTTTACGCGGGCTTGTTACCGTAAAGCCGTGAAGAGTCGAAGGCTGCGGCAGGTTTTTCGGCGCCGGGCGCAGGGCGAATCGCAAAGCACTGATGAATGCGCGGATTGCGCGCGAAGTCGACCGGCAGGGTGCGCGCGCTCCAGTCGTCAATCTGCGCGCCCGGGAAGGCGCTCGTATCCAGCTTGAAGCGCCGCAGATTGGTGGAAAACACGAGCATCCCGCCGGGCCGCAGCCGGCGCAAACATTGTTGAATCAAAAACTGGTGATCGCGCTGAACGTCCAGCGTGTCTGCCATGCGTTTGGAATTGGAGAAGGTGGGCGGGTCGAGAAAAATCAGCCCGCAGGGTGCAATTGGCGCCTCCACCAGCCAGCGCATGCAGTCCGCCACCAGCACCTGATGCTGGTACACGGGAAAGCCGTTGAGCGCGAGATTGCGCCGCGCCCAGTGAGTGTAGGTGGCAGATAAATCGACCGAGGTCGTGGTGCGCGCGCCGCCCGCCGCGGCATGCACGGTGGCGGTGCCGGTATAGGCAAAGAGGTTCAGAAAGTCCTGGCCCTGTGCAAACTCGCGGATGAGGCCACTCGTCACGCGATGGTCGAGAAAGAGCCCGGTGTCGAGGTAATCCCGCAGGTTCACCAGCAGCCGCAGGCCGTCTTCCTGCACTTCGATAAAGTTGCCGGCCTCGGCCTGTTTCTCGTACTGCGCGGCGCCGCGTTGCCGTTCGCGGCGTTTGAAGACAATCCGCTCCACCGGCACGTCCAGCACCTCCGGCAATACCGACAGGGCCTCGTCCAGTCGCTCGCGGGCGCGGGCTTCCTCGATGGTGGAAGGCGCGGCGTATTCCTGCACGTGCAGCCAGCGTTCGGCGCTCTCGTAGACGTCGATAGCGATCGCGTATTCGGGCATGTCGGCGTCGTACAGCCGATAGCAGCCAATCGCTTCACGCCGCGCCCAGCGCCCGATTTGTTTCACGTTCTTGCGCAGGCGATTGGCAAACATCTCCGCACCCGGCGAGCGCGCTTCCTGCTTGGCCATGCGCGCCTGCGCCCGCGCCACGCGCGCACTGCCCGGCGGCGCCTGCGGCGCGAAGGCCGCGGCCTCCACGTGAATCCGCAGGAGTTTGCATTCGAGCGCGCCGTTGAACAGCGCATGCGTGCGAAACGCCTTCAATCCAAGCTCCAGCCCCAGCCCCGCGTTGCCGGTAAAAATGGCCGCTTCCCAGCCGGCGAAGCCCTCGCGCAAGCGCTGCCCAAGCTGGCGATACAGCGTCACCAGTTCGGCGTGTTCGCCCAGGCGTTCGCCGTAAGGCGGATTGCAGATAAACAGCCCCGGCTGCCCGGCCGGCGCGCTCGCCTCGCTGATCTCGCAACGTTCAACATGCACCACGCCGCGTAAGCCCGCCCGCTCGATGTTGTCCCAGGCCACATGCACGGCATCCGGATCGAGATCAAAGCCCACGATGGGGCCAATCTGCCCGAGCCGCGCCGCTTGCCGGGCGCGCGCTTCGTCGAGCAGCGTGGCCCACAGCGCGGCGTCGTGGCCCCCCCAGCGCGCGCAACCACAGACTTCGCGCAGAAGACCGGGCGCGAAGTCGAGCGCGATCAGCGCACCTTCAATGAGCAAGGTGCCCGAGCCGCACATGGGGTCGACCAGCGGCGCGCCTTTCGCGGCCAGCGCCGGCCAGCCGGCGCGGAGCAGCAGTGCAGCGGCGAGATTTTCTTTCAGCGGCGCCGCGCCCTGCGACAGGCGATACCCCCGTCGATGCAAACTGCCACCGCCGAGGTCAATGGCCAGCTGCGCCTGATCGCGATCGATGTGCACGTTAAGCCGCACATCCGGGCTGTGGGTGTCGACTTCCGGGCGCAGGCCCTGCGGCGTGCGCAGCGCATCCACCACGGCGTCTTTGGTGCGCTGGGCGATGAAGTGGGTGTGGGTGAGGGCCGAGCGCGTGGATACGGCATCGACCGCCAGCAGCCCCTGCTCGTTCAGGTGCTGCGTCCAGTCGATGGCTTTGACGCCGGCGTAGAGCTGCTCGCCGTCGGCCGCCGGGAAACGGGCCAGCACCAGCAGCACGCGGTTGGCGACGCGCGACCACAAACACGCGCGATAGCCGTGCGCCAGCGGGCCGCGAAACGCCACGCCGCCGATCGTCTCCTTGCAGTCTTCGATGCCGAGCGCACGCAGTTCGGCGAGGAGCAGGTCGGTGGTGCCGCGCGGGGCGGTCGCAAAAAATTCGAGGGCGTCGGTCATCGTGCGCTTGGGTCTCGGGAACGTCGCGTCTGGCGCGTGTCCAGGTGGCGGGGTGGGCCCAATGCCCGGCCCCGCCGCAGGGTTATTTCTTCAATTCGCGGGTGGTGTTGGCCGCGCCGGTGGTGCCGCGATTCAGCCGTGTCTTGGTCATGGTGGCCTCGCGCGGCGTGCCGTAGCGGTTCCACAAATCCGGGCCGATGGCAGTCAGGCCGCCGTCCACCACAATCGCTTCGCCGGTAACAAAGCCGGAGTCCTCGCTCGCCAGAAACAGCGCGGTCCCGGCGATATCGGCACCCCGTCCGTGATGCGGCCAGGGCTGCATGTTGTCCATGAACTGGCCGGCTTCTTCCAGCGTCTTCTGCGACGGATGGGTGAGGCCGGTCAGAATGAAACCCGGGCAGATCGCGTTCACGCGAATGTGGTCTGGGGCGAGCTGGACCGCCGAAGCGCGGGAAAGATTCACCACCGCCGCCTTCGCCGCCGAATAGGCCAGCGGACCGCAGCCGCCGCTCAAACCGGCGACCGACGCGGTGTTGATAATGGAACCGCCGCGACCCTGTTCGCGAAACACCCGCGTGGCGTGTTTGATGCCGAAGAACACGCCCTTCACCAGCACATCGAAGGTGTAGTCCCATTCGGCTTCTTCAAGTTCCCACACCGGGCCAATCGCCCCGCCCACGCCGGCGTTGTTGAAGATGATGTCCAGCCCGCCAAATTCGCTCACTGCCAGCGCCACGGCGGCGGCGACATCGGCTTCTTTCGCCACGTCGGTCTTGATGAAGCGGGCGTTCGCGCCAAAGCCGGCGGCGGTCAGATCGCTCAGGGCTTTGGCCCCGGTGGCGTCGTTGAAATCGGCGATGATGACCTTCGCGCCTTCGGCCAGAAACCGCTCCACGGTGGCGAGGCCCATGCCGCCCGCGCCGCCGGTAATGACCGCTACTTTGTCTTTCAATCGCATCGCTGCCGCTCCTCGGAATCGTTTTTAGGGTTGAACACGTTGGGCGGCAGACTACCAGACGCCCGCCGGCTTGCCCTCACGAAGTCGTCTGCGCGCTGGTGCCACACTGCGTGCAGTAGCGAAAGAATACGTTTTTGCGCGTGTCGCAGTGGCCGCAGTGATCGAACAGGCGCAGGCCGCAGTGCGCGCAAAAATCCGGGCGCAGATCGACCGTGGCCAGAATGGCGCGCTCGCAGCCCGGACACACGCTGGCCGCCATTTTTTTCAAGGCCTCGTCGCTGGTGAGTGCCTGTCGGCGCTCGACCTCGGTTTTCTGCTCCACCGCCCGCCGCGCCGCCAGGTATTGCCGCATGGCGCGAATCGCGTAGTGCCCCACGATGCCGGTCAAGAGCACGCCCACGCCGTAGCGCACGTAGCCGCCATAGCTCGGCAAATACGGCACCAGCTCCACAAAAAACGTAAACAGCGCAAACAGCACAAAGCCGCGCATCAGCGGCCAGTACTCGCTGCGACGCTGACGGGCAATCAACCAGCCGGCAATCACCAGCAGGGGCAGCGTGAGCGCGAGGCGAATGCCGAACACATGGAGCTCATGCCAGAAAGTGGCGCGCTCGAAGGCGGCGCGCGCAGCGTCCAATGTGGCCGCCACCACGCGCTGCTGCTCGGCCAGACTTTGCGTCTGCGACAGCTGCTCGGCTTCCAGCGCTTCAACGGCGAGTTCGCGCTCGCGCTTACGGGCCTGCAGGGCGTCCAGTGCGTGGGTGCGTTTGAGCACTTCGGGGTCTTGCGCCGGATCGGTGGTCGCGGTGCGCGCGGCGATCCAGTTGCCGTAGGCCTCGGCGGCGGAGTCGTCGGCCTTGGTCGCGGCATCGCGCTCAAGCCGCGCGCGCGCCAGATGATCGTTCATCCCGGAGTCGTCGTGCTGAAGCTGCGCGATGCGTTCGCGCGCGGCGGCGAGCGCGGAGGGGTCGGCGAACTGCTCCAGCGTGATGGCCTGCTCGAGCCGCGGCAGATCGCCCACCACCTTGCCGCCCAGTCCGCAGAGAAAACTGGCGAACAGCAGGGACACCGCCCACATCAGCAGCGAGAACGCCTGCTCGGGAACACGCATGGATTTGAACATCGGAAATGCCTCGGTTGTCAGCGGTAGGAAGCGCGTGGCGCGCTAGGGGCGCCCGCCCACGGCCAGTCGCAC
>CANFVX010000042.1 GCA_947450495.1 Gammaproteobacteria bacterium | reverse complement strand
GATAGGGCTCGTAGTGGTCGCCCTTCATCATCACCAGACGCTTGGGTTCGAGCGCGCGCTCGAAGCCTTCGAGCGCGAGGCGGGTGGGGGTAATTTCATCACTGTCGGCCACGATCATCAGCAAGGGCGTGGGCGAGACGTGGTCGATGACGCCCAGCGCGTCGTATTCCAGCCGCAGTTCCAGCGAACGAACGGTGAACTGATTGGGCCACACCGCGCGCCCCGCTTCCACATAGGAATTGAAGTAGGCAAAGCTGCGGCGTCCGGCGGAACTGGCGGGCTTGTTGGGATCTGGCGTGCAGACGGGAATGAGCGTGGGCGGATTGCCCGCCGCGAGTGACACCCTCTCGCGGTCGATCAGGGCGTAGAAGTCGCGAATGCCTTCCGGGGTTGAGGTGATGTCCATGGTCTTCAGCGCGTGGAGGTACGGCACCTGGGTGACCACGCATTTGATGCGGCGGTCGCTCGCGGCCGCCATGATCACGATGCCCCCCGTAAAACTCGTGCCCCACACGCCTATTCGTTCGGGATCGATCTGCGGCAGGCTGCGGGCGTAGGTGATGGCGTGGCTGTAATCGCGGCGCTGCGCGTTGGGATCGATTTCCTGTCGCGGCTCGCCGTCGCTCGCACCGAGATTGCGATGGTCGTAGAGCAGCACCGCCAGACCCGCCTGACAAAACACCTCGGCGTAATCGTCTAGCCCCTGTTCCTTCACGCCCGAATAGCCATGCGCCATCACCACCAGCGGATGCGGGCCGGGTGTGGCGTCGGGCAGATAGAGCCAACCACGCAGCCACACATCGTTGGCCTTGAACTCGATATCGGAACGCATGGGGCTAGCCTTGGCTGGATCGGGCTTGCATCCTATCAAGGCGATTGATCCCTTGAACATTGCGCAGCTGCACAAACGCAGGCTGAGACGGAGAACGGCGATGCAAGCAGATATGACCGGTGGATGTTTGTGTGGGGCAGTGCGTTATCGCTGTCGGGGCGAGCCGATGAGCATGGGCCTGTGCCAATGCGAACGCTGTCAGCGACAGTCGGGTTCGGCGTTTTTAATCGCCACCGTGTTTGCCCGCGAGGCGGTGAGTTTTGAATCCGGCGAGCTCAAAACCTACGCCGCCTATGACGCCGACGGTTCGGGCCTATACCGGCATTTCTGCCCGGACTGCGGCTCGGCGGTGATGATTACGCTGGACCGCTATCCCGGGATTCGCTCAATGATGGGCGGCACGCTGGACGATAAATCACGCCTGAAGCCGACGTTCAGCCTGTGGTGCTCCAGCGCCCAGCCATGGCTGCAGTTGCCGAGCGGTATCGAATTATTTGCGGATTATCCGGATGGGTTGATCGCCTAAGCGCGCTGGCCGGGCAAAGCCCGTTCGTGACTCCGCGTGTCGAAGCCTGAACGGGTCGGCAGTGCTCGGAAAAGAACCTTCGCACTCGCCCTTCGACAGGCTCAGGGCGAACGGTAACGCCAGAGGCAAGTGTAGTGGTCCACTACAGGGGGAACGGTAATGCGAGAGGCAGGGCTTAAAAACGGCGCCGGGCAACAGCCCGTTCAAGGCACAGTTTGTAGAAGGTTCAAAGGGCGGGCACTGGCCGGATAACAACTCCGCCCTCGCCCTTCGACAAGCTCAGGGCGAACGGTAAGGCGAGAGGCAAGGGTTTAAGGACGACGCACGCCCCACGCCTGAGCCCATTCGTCCTGAGCCCGTTCGTCCTGAGCCCGTTCGTCCTGAGCCCGTTCGTCCTGAGCCCGTTCGTCCTGAGCTCGTTCGTCCTGAGCCCGTTCGCCCTGAGCCCGTTCGTCCTGAGCCCGTCGAAGGATGAACGGGTTGGCACCTCTTCGCGTCCACCGCGACGAGATGCCGTTACCAGCGCTTACGCCGCGTTGACCTTCGGCATGATCTCTTCCACCAGCCGCTTCAAGTCGTCCAGCGTCTTGGAGACCGGCACGCCGGTGAAGGGCGGCCATAGCAGCGGCATGTCCATGCCCGCGTCGCGATAGCGCTTGAGGTTGTCGGTGATTTGCTCGGCCGTGCCGACCAGCAGATTGCTCAGCTTGCCGTTGTTGGTCTGATCGGTCGGGGCATCGGTGATCGTGAACCAGATCATGCTGCACATATCGAAGCCGTCATCGAGCGTACGGCTGCTGCCCATCTCAACCAGTTCGTGCTGAATTTCGGCGCGCCAGCGGACGATTTCTTCCGGCGTGTCCTGAATGCCAATCCAGCCGGCCAGACCGTATTTGGCGATGCGGCGCGCCGAGCGTTTGGGGTCTTTGAGCCCGCTGAAGTAAATCGGCGGATGCGGCCGCTGGATGGGCTTGGCGCCGAAACCACAGGGCTCGAAATCGGCGAACTCGCCGTGATACTCGAAGACCTCGTTGGTCCAGATCCCCTGCAGCACTTCGATGGTTTCGCGCACGTGCTTGTGGCGCTTGGGGAACAGGTGCGCGGCGCTCGCGGCGGCGAATTCTTCGGGCATCCAGCCGGAGCCCAGCCCCACGTTCACCCGCCCGTTCGAGAGATGATCAACGGTGGCAATTTCGCCGGCCAGCACGCCGGGGGCGCGGTAGGGGGTGTCGATAATGCTCATGCCGATCCGCAGCTTTTGGGTCTTCGCCGCCAACCAGGGGATGAGCGGCATGCCGTGCAGCCACTGGCCGCGCGCGGACACCGGCAGCGCCTTGGGGAACTGCTCCATCATGCCAAACGAGTGCTGCAGTTCCTGCCGGTCGGAGGACTCGGGCACGACGATGCGGTCGAGCGTCCACACCGAGTCAAAGTCCAGCGCCTCGGCGAGCGCGGTGAGGTCTTCCAGTTCCTTGACGGTAACGTGGTCGCGAAAATTGGGCAGATAAAGGGCGAGTTTCATGGCAAGGACTCCTCCTGAGTGGCGCGGATGGTGCGCTGGGTTGGGCGTGAAGTTCGCGGCGGGAGTATGCACCGGGCGCATCCCGGCGAGAACGCCCCGGCCGCGCGCGGGCTAGTCGATCACTACCGCCACAAAACCCGCGTCCAGACCTTCCTCGCCTTCGCTGATATTGACCGCCGAGACGGTGCCATCGGCCGGGGCTTCATGCGGCACTTCCATCTTCATCACTTCCATGATGAACAGCGTGTCGCCGGCTTTGACCGCATCGCCAGGCTTCACCAGCACCTTCCACATATTGCCGGCCGTCATCAGTTCAACTTCATGCGCCATGAGATAAGCCTCTAGAGGGTTTCAATGCTGGATTCGGTGCAGAGCGCGGTGATGCGACGCGCTTCGGCCTGCGCGTCGACCACGGAAATCTGCTGGAAGTGATAGATCTCGCCCGGCTTCGACTGCCCGAGCTTCCAGAACGCGCAGCCGGGCACGGTGTACGGATTGATAAACCCGCCGCCGTCCGGCCAGTCGTTGACGAGGATGATGGGGGTTTGGCCCGCGAGGTTGATCGCGCCGAGCGGATAGCCGTGGTCGACGATGTTCGCGGGATCCGAGCCGTGCTCGGGCAGTTTGTTGTGGGCTTTATCGGTGAAGGTCCACTCGGGGCCTTCAAGGCGAAAGCCACCGCGATCGCTTTTGGAAGACAGCTTCCAGTCGGTGGTCAAAAACCGCTGCTGGCCGGCCTCGTCGATCCAGTCGTCGTTCGGGCCCGCGCAGACTTCCACATTCCAGCGCTTGTCGGTGACGAACACCGGCCGCGCTTCCGGCTTCACGCGCCGGCCCGCGACGCCGTTGCCGCCGGCGCCCACCGGCAAAGTCTGGCCCACCTTGATGGCATGCCCGCCCATGCCGCCCAAACCGCCTTTGTTGAAGGTAGCGCGGGAGCCAAAAAAGACTTCGTTTTCGATGCCACCGGCGATCGCAAAATAAGCGCGCGCGCCGACTTTCGGGAACGCCATTTCCAGCACTTGGCCGGCCTTGGCCGCCACGCTTTCCCAGGTGGGCACCGGCACGCCATCAAGCTTGGCCTGCATATCGGCGCCGGTGAGGGCAAACACCGCGTCGGCGGTGAACCGCAGCGAGGGCCCGATGAACTGGCATTCAAGACCCGCGGTGCCGGGCGCGTTGCCCACCAGCACGTTGGCCAGCCGGAAGGACCAATGGTCCATCGGCCCCGACCACGGGAAGCCGCATTTGAGATAACCCTGTCGGCCCGGCCAGTCCTGAATGCTGGTTTCCAAGCCTGTTTTGATAACTTCCAACATACGCGCTCCTTAAAACCGGGCGTTCATGTCGAGCGTTGCAACCCACGCGCGATAGCTTTGGAGAGAAATTTTCTGGTAGCCCACGACGTTCATTTCGTAGCTGCCTTCGGCGCACTGACGCTCGATGGCGTCGAACTCTTCGCGGTTCACATGAATGAACTTCATGCGATCGGTGGGCCGCAGCAGGTAGGGCGCTTCCTTGAACGGGGCGAGCTTCTGCTGCATGTCCCAAATCGGCACCGGCGTGCGCGCAAAAATCTGATAGCCGCCGGGGCCGTCCACCGGATAGATGGCGGTGGCGCCGCCGCCCATGCCGATCGTGCCGGTCTTGGTGTAGGTGCGCGGCGGGTTGTACTTGGGCGCAAACAGCCGGCAGCGCGGGTCCAGCGGCATCATGAACGGCGTGCCCGGCCAGAAGCCCAGCGCCGCCACCCAGTATTCGGTGCCCGAATGCACGCGCACCAGCTGCGCGGCGTCGTCCAGCCCGTTGATGCGGGCGACGAAGTCCGGGTCGCGTTCCTTGTTGGGATTGATCTTCTCGATGTACTGGTCAATGGCTTCATCGCTCCAGGGGTCGAGATACATCGCCGGCATGTAGATGAGCCGGCTTTCGAGTTCGACATCGTTGCTGGAGGCGACCGACTCAATCAGCCGTTTGAGTTCCCGGCAGAGGTCTTCGTAACCGATGAGGTCGGGGTCGTAGTGGACCAGCGCGGAGGAGAAAAACGGCGCGATTTCGCCCACGCCTTTCACTTTTTCGCGCGTAATCGCCTGCCCCAGGCCCTGCGCGCGGAAGTTGAGTTCGAGATTCAGCTCATCGCCGAACTCAATCTCAAGAAAGCGATCGCCGCCGGGGCGAAACCTTGGTTCGTCATAGATCATCGCGTGAGCCTTTCTGTTGCCGCCCGCTCAAGCGAGCAGGTCTGCCTTGTACGCGTCAATAAAACCGGTAAAGACCTCGCCGCGCTGAAAGGCGGCATGCGCCACTACCCGGCGCAGAAACTCGACATTGGTGAAAATGCCTTCAACCGTTGTGCCTTCCAGCACGGCCGCCATCCGCGCCAGCGCCTCGTCACGCGTGGCGCCATGGCAAATCAGTTTGGCGACCATCGGATCGTAGTAAGCGGTGATGGTGTCACCTTCGCGCACGCCGGTGTCGATCCGCACGCCCTCGGTAGCAGCGGGCAGCGCGAAGCGTGCGAGTTTGCCCGGCGAGGGCAGGAACATTTTGGCGGGATTCTCGGCATAGAGCCGACATTCAATGGCGTGCCCGGCGAGCGGAATGCTGTCCTGCGTGAGGTGGTCCAGCGATTCGCCGGCCGCCAAGCGCAGCTGCAGGCTCACCAGATCGAGCCCGGTGATGCACTCGGTCACCGGATGTTCCACCTGAATGCGGGTGTTCATTTCCAGAAAAAAGAATTCGAAGGTTTCGGCGTTGACGATGAACTCCACCGTGCCAGCGCCACGATAGTGCTGGCTGGCCGCCAGCCGGGCCGCGGCTTCAGCCATCTTCACCCGCACGGCCTGCGGCAAACCCGGCGCGGGAGCTTCTTCGATCACTTTCTGGAAGCGGCGCTGAATGGAGCAATCCCGCTCGTAAACGTGAACAGCGCGGCCGTTCCCGAACCCAAAGACCTGAATTTCGACGTGCCGGGCGCGCGGGATGTAGCGCTCCAGAAACACCGTGCCGTCGCCAAACGAACGCTCGGCCATGGTTTGGGTGGCCTCGGCGGTTTTGCGCAGTTGCTCTGGCCCGTCGACCAGCCGCATGCCGATACCACCGCCGCCGGCGGAAGCTTTCACCAGCAAGGGATAGCCCACTTGTTCGGCCGCGGCTTCGAGGCCGTCGAGTTCGCCGGTGGGAAACCGGGCACTGCCCGGCACAATCGGCACGCCCGCGGCTTCGGCCAGACTGCGGGCGCGCGCCTTGTCGCCCATCGCATCAATCTGCGCGGGCGTTGGGCCCACCCACACGAGACCAGCTTCAATCACCCGGCTGGCAAATCCGGCGTTTTCAGCCAGAAAACCATAGCCCGGATGCACTGCAGTCGCGCCAGTGGCGGCGGCGGCGGCAAGCAGGGCATCGATATTGAGATAGCTTTCAGCGGCCTTGGCCGGGCCGATATGGACGGCCTCGTCCGCGCTCGCGACGTGCAGGGACTCGCGGTCGGCATCGGAATAGACCGCAACGGTGCGGGCACCGAGCGCTTGCGCGCTACGGATCACCCGACAGGCAATTTCGCCGCGATTGGCAATGAGGATTTTGTTCACGGGGCGTCCGGCAAGAGGGTCGAGCCATCCTATGCGACATCGTTTTACCTTGTAAATCGCATTCCCGGCCGCCGCGCGAGGCCCTGTTATACTCCGCCGCAATTTCGCCCACGACGCCCGAGGCCTGCATGTATTCACTCGCCGCCGACCGCATCGCCAAGCTCTCTCGTGCTGGGCTCGCCTCGCGTTTACGCACCGGCAAAAGAGGCCTCGAAAAAGAATGTTTGCGCATCCGGCGCGACGGCAGCATCGCCCAAACGCCGCACCCTGCAGCCTGGGGTTCGGCCCTGACCCATCCCTACATCACCACCGATTATTCCGAAGCGCTGGCCGAGTTCATTACCCCCGCCTTAGACCGCACCGAAGAAGTGCTGCGGTTTCTGCACGAAGTGCATCAGTTCGCGTACGCCATGCTCCCGGGCGACGAACTGCTGTGGGCCTCGAGCATGCCCTGCGCGCTGAAAGACGACAGCCTCATTCCCATCGCGCGCTATGGCACGTCGAATACCGGCAAGATGAAACACGCCTACCGCGTGGGCCTCGACTATCGCTACGGGCGACGGATGCAAGCCATCGCCGGCGTGCATTTCAACTATTCCCTGCCGCTCGATTTCTGGCCCGGTTATCGCGAGGTGATTGGGAGCGAACTCGCGCTCCGCGACTTCGTCGACGACCACTACTTCGGCCTCATTCGTAACTTCCGCCGCATTGGCTGGCTGGTGCCGCTGCTGTTCGGCAATTCGCCGGTGGTGTGCAGTTCGTTCCTGGCCGGGCGGACCTCGCGCTTCAAGAAGTTCGATGAATGTTCGCACTATCTGCCCTATGCCACCTCGCTGCGCATGAGCGACGTGGGCTACAAGAACAAGAATCAGGCGGCCCTGGCCATCTCCTACGATGGACTCGCGCCCTATGTCGACAGCCTGAGCCGCGCGATTGCCACGCCTTACCCGGAATACGAGGTGATGGGGCTGTACGACGGCGAGGAGCGCATCCAGCTCAACACCAACATCCTGCAAATTGAAAACGAGTTCTACAGCTACATGCGCCCCAAACGCACCACGCGGTCCGGCGAGCGCCCAACGCTCGCGCTCCGGGAGCGCGGCGTGGAGTACGTGGAAATGCGGGCGCTCGACGTCTACTCCTACAGCCCGACCGGCGTAGAAGAAGAGCACCTGCTGTTCCTTGAGGCTTTCCTCATCTTCTGTTTGCTAGCAGACAGCCCGCGCATCACCGGCGAGGAACAATGGGGCATGGAATACAACGAGCTCACGGTGGCCATGCGCGGTCGCGAGCCCAATTTGCTGCTGATCCGCGACGGCGCCAAGGTGCCGCTGGCGCAGTGGGCGCAAGAGATTCTGGATGGGCTGATGCCGATTTGCGAAATTCTCGATGAGGGCGCAGCCGAGCCACGCTATGTGCGAGCACTTCAGCAGCAAATGGCGATCCTGCGCACGCCAGATGAACTGCCCTCGGCCCGCGTGCTCCGCGAACTCCAGCAGCGCCGGCAAACCTTCTTTGACTACACCCTGGATCAGGCAGCGCAGCACGAACGCTATTTCCGCGAGCGGCCGTTGCGGTCTGGACTGCGCGATCACTTCAACGGTCTGGCGGCGACCTCGATTGCTGAACAGAAGGCGCTCGAAGCCAACGACAAACTTGATTTCGATACGTACATCGCCCGCTATTTTGCTGACCCGGTGACCGACTAAAACAGAGGAAATCGCGATGAACCGACGCCACTGGTTACGGAACGCTGCCCTGTTGAGTGCCTTTGGCTGGGGCAGTGCGCGCGCGGGGGAGGAGGCGAATGGCGCGGCGGACTTCCAGCGCCGCTGGCAAAGTTTCTTGCCGCCTCAACACGACCTGTCGCTAGACCTCACCCCGCTCCAGCGGAGCAAGGGCGAGTGGCAAAAGCTGTTGCCGGGCGACAGCTATGCGGTGCTCTTTGAGGAGGCCACCGAGCCGCCGTTCACCAGTCCGTTTAACCACGAAAAGCGGCCCGGCCTTTTTCTCTGTCGCGCCTGCCGCTTACCGCTCTTTAGTACCGAGATGAAATTCGACAGCGGCACCGGCTGGCCGAGTTTCTTCAGCAGCATCCCGGGACATCTGGCGCAACAGCGGGACTTCAAGATCTTCATTCCACGTACCGAGTACCACTGCGTGCGTTGCGGCGGGCATCAGGGTCATGTGTTTGATGACGGCCCGGCGCCCACGCGTCAGCGCTGGTGTAACAACGGCGTGGCGCTGAGTTTTCTGCCGCAAACGGCCTGAAGTCTCGGCGTAGCTTAAGGCGACGCGTGGAGCGCGAAGCTCACAATGCCCGACTGCCGGGCGATGAAGAGCCCGCCGCCGGCATTGCGGAAATGGGGCTCCAGGCGCTTGGCATACCAACGGGCGCTACGCAAAAACACCGCGCGATCGGTTTTGGTTTGGTCACAGTTCTCCCGCCAATCCTCGCGGGTGAGCGCCAGAAAATAGAGCGCGCCGCCACATCGCTGTGCGAGATTCGTCAGGGCCCGCTCGGCTTCTCGCGCCGGCAGGTACTGCAAAACGTCGTGACAAACCACCAGGTCGTAGCGACCTTCGCTGAAGTCGGCAATTGAGGTTTGCGTCCAGCCATAGCGCTCGCACGCGTATTCGCTGACATCAATCCCGAGGTACTGGGCGTTCGGGAAGTGCCGGAGCAGGCGACTGCGAAAGTGACCGACACCCGCGCCGGCGTCCAGTATGCTCGCCACAGGCACCGCCAGCATGCGCAGATAGGCCGCGATAAAGTCCGCCAGCACCGCGTAGTGCCCGGTGGCGGCAACGCGGGTTTTCGGGTCTTCGTAATAGCGTTTGAAGTAGTTGCGGTCGAAAACCTTGGTGCCCGCCAAGCGGGACACCGTTTTTTCCGCTCGCTCTGAAGGAATGGACATGCGAGGCCGCTACTCCGGATTAAGACCTTCTGGCATGCAGTGTGCCTGCCCGTGCGTCAGTGGTCATCTCACGCGACATGGACCGGTCAACCAGAGATTCATTAAATGAAAAAAATATCGCGCTGCTTCCCACCGCTCCTCGCCGCTCTCGCTTCCCCGGCCTCTCTGGCACTCGGGCTAGGCGAAATTCAAACCATGAGCGCGCTGGGGAGCAGGCTGGATGCCTCGATCGACCTTTACGCTGCCCCCGAAGAACTCCCTTCGGAGTGGCGAGTCGACATCCTGCCGGATCATTTTGCCGAGGGCGCAGCCACACCGGTCTGGATTCTGGAATCCATGCGCGGGCAGATCCTGATCTCACCGGACGGTCGGCCCTACGTGCATGTTGAAAGCAGCCTGCCGGTCGACACCCGCAATCTCACCTTCCGGCTTCGCTTGAGCCACGCCAAGCAGGCCCTGACCGGCCGCTATTCGGTATCGCTCGCGCCGCCGACCGTGGCCGCACCCCAGTTACCCAAGCCGCGCCCGATGCCGGCCAAGGCGCCGCGCCCGGCGCGTGCCACGCAAATGGCGCCCACGTTCGCCATCGGCGCTGGGGACTACGGCCCAGTCCGCCCCGGCGACTCGCTGTGGACCATCGCCCACAAGCTGGGCGGGGGCCGCAACACCAACGGGCTGATGAAACAACTCTTCAAGCGCAATCCGCAGGCCTTCAACGGCAGCATGGATCGTTTGCGCGTGGGGGCCGTGTTACGGCTGGATGGCGAGGCTCAGGCAACTGCCGTCGCCCAGCCAACAGCCATGCCGGCGCCGGCACTGGCACCAGAGACGCAGGTCACCACGCCTGCCCCCGAAAAGCTGGCAAACGACCCAGCCGCCACCCTGACCGCGGCGAAGGCCGCGATGGCCCGGCTCAGTATCTCCCGCTCGCTGGCCGAACAGGATCCCGAACTCGCGGCGCGCCTCAGCGCGCTGGACGCTAAATTGGCCGCCATTCGGGCGCGCTATGAAACATCGGCCGCCGGCGTTTCGTCCGCCGCCGCGGTTGCGGCCCCCGCGCCGCAAGTTCAGGCCCCGGCGCCGATCGCGGCCGCTGAGCCCGCAGCGCCGAATCCGGCGCCATTGGCGACGACAGCGCCCACACCTCCTGCTGCCGCCACGACGCCCTCGGCGCTCAATGCCGAAGCGGTCGCCGACATGAAGAAGATGCTCACCCCAGCCCCGACTCCGGACGTGGTGGCGCCAATACCCTCGCCGCTACCGCAGGGCGATGACGCGGGCGGTCTAACCCCTTATTTGCTCCTCGCCGCCTGCTCGCTGGCCGCCGCGGGCGTCTATGGCGGGCGTCGCTGGTGGGCATCACGCCGCAATGCGCGGCAGCTTCAGGCCGACCCTTCGCGCGACGAAACGCTGAAAGCCGAGGTCGCGCGTAAATCAGGCAATCGGGTCCGGCTGGAAAACGAGATCCGCGCGTTGGTGGAACCGACAGGGGCCATTGGCGGTATGGCCGCGGTGAACAGCGCCGCGAGCCAACCCATCCCGCTGGGTGTGAGCGGGAACGAAGACACTGTCGATATCGATATGAATATTGCCGGGGGGTTCTATTCGGAGGCCGAGGAGAAGTTACGGCAAGTCATTGAGAAGGCGCCCCGCAACTTCACTGCCAAGCTACGCCTCGCGGAGGTGTACTACATCACCGAACAGGCCGACGCGTTCTCTGACCTCGCAGAGGAACTGATGGTCAACCACCGGAAGGAAATCACCGACGACGACTGGCAGCGACTGGTGCGGATGGGAAAGATGATCGCCCCGGATTTCCCGCTCTTCAGCGGCCCGAAGTCGGTCACATTACGCGCCTGAGTTCGCGCTCAGGCTTCGCGCACGGCCAAACCTTCCCAGGCGCAGCCGAGTGGCCGCGGCAGGCGCTCGAGGCGGGTCATTTCGAGGCGATTCACGGCCAAGCCTGCGCCGGTGAGCGCGGTGGCCAAAGCCATATCGAGTCGGCACCCATCAACGAACACCCGCTGCAGGCGGCTTAACCGCCGCTGCCAGCGCGCCTCGGACGGGTCCTCACTCAAGCCAATCTCTACAAAATGGAAACGCCCACCCGGCTTCAACACGCGATAAATCTCGGCGGCGACGCGGTCGAGGTTATCGACGCAACACAAGGTAAAAGCCGTCACGACGCAGTCGAACGCCGCATCCTTGACCGGCAGATTCTCGCCTCGGCCTTCGCGGACATCCACCGGAAACGGCACGTGGCGCAAGCGCCGTCTGGCGCGCGCGTTCAGCGCAGGATTGGGATCTACCGTGGTCAGGGAAGTGATTTCTCCCGAGTAATACATCAGCGTTGAGCCAATGCCGCTGCCGATCTCGAGCACGTGCCCGCCGGCGTATTCCACCGCGCGCTGTCTGGCCGCCTCAACGCCCGGCATGCGCTCACTCAAATCCAGAATCTGCGGCAGGATTCGGGAGCGGTAGAAGCCCATGACTTCGGTTGCCGGCCGCGCGAGGTTCAGACCGCTGGCCGTGTGCAGTCTTGTAGATTGCATGATTTGAAGCTCCCCTGACGGGCAACGGATGGAATGCCGGATGTGGGGTCCAGCGAGGAGGTGGGCGCCGGGATATCCAGCGCCGGCAGCGGCAAGCCGGCGTTGCGATAAATCGCCCGTAAGCGTTCGAGTGCCGCCGCATGTCCCTGCCGCGCGGCGGCCCGGTACCAGGTCACCGCCTCGGCCTCATCGGGCGTTACGCCTTCGCCGCGGTCATAGCGCAAGCCCAGCGCGTACTGCGCGTCTCGCCACCCGGCGGATGCCGCCCGTTCGAGCCATTGCCAAGCCGCTGTTTGGTCGGCGGGAGTTCGCTTCAGGCCGGCGAGGACCTGTGACAGCAACCACTGCGCTTCCGCACTGCCCGCCTCTGCCTGCTGCTGCAGCAGCGGCAGCGCCGCCAGTGGCTTGCCTGCCGCCAACTGGGCGCGGGCTTGGGCGAGTTGCGGGTCGTTGGGTGTGAGGGGCGCCGGCGGCGGCGTTGCCTCGACCGGCGCGGCGGCCTCGGTGGTTTCCGGCGCGGCATCCAGCCGGATACCCCGGCTTCGCGCGAGTTCCAGTGCGTTCATCTCATCGACAGAGACTTCTTCTGGCACGGGTACTGGCGCGTTCGGCAATTTGGACGGCACCACGTCATCGTCATTGTTATTCATGGTCGCCGCGGCAGGCGCAGCCGACGCTTCAGGCACAGGCGGAGCAGCGCTGTCGGCTGGTGGCCGCACACCCGCGGCCTTATAGAACTGGTCGACGTTTTTTTGCGCCAGCGGATGGCCCTGATGAGCGGCTTCTCGGAACCAGGTGAAAGCCCAGTCGTCGTCGCGCGGCACGCCTTCGCCGAGCAGATACATATTCCCCAGATTGAACTGCGCTTCGGCGTTGCCGAGTTTGGCGGCCCGCTCATAGAGCGCGGCAGCTTGCGCGAGGTCACGGGTGACGCCCTGACCCCGCTGATAGCGCAAGGCGAGGGCCACCAGGGCGGCGGGGTCTTCGGCGGCAGACGCCGTTTGCGCCGGCTGACCCGCAGCCGCCTCGGACGTGGCGGCGTTAGTCGCCAGCACAGGACCCCAAAGCAGGGCCGCGAGCAGCCAGACGGGCGAGAAGGGAGCGGGCGCGCAATAGGGTTTCGTGATCATCACGCCACAGTATATTGGGGCTTTCGGTCTAACGTCACCCAGATGTTGCGTGCGAGAGACTCATTTGAGCGCCAGGCCACACCGCGCGCGAAGTCCGTCGGCTATTTTGCGACGGCGCGCCCCGTGCCGCGGGACTTGGGTTTAACCCCCGGCAACAAAATGGACCGCCCCTGCAGGACGACGTGCTTTTGCTGCTCCATTTCTTTCAACACCTTGCCGACCATCTCGCGAGAGCAACCGATCAGCCGGGCTAACTCCTGTTGAGTCACGCGAACGAGCGTGCCTGCGGCCTGCACCTCGGCATCCGGTTGTTCACAGAGCTCGAGCAACGCATGCGCCAGGCGTCCATAAACGTCCATGAAGGCCAGGTCGCCGAGTTTGCGATTGGTGGCGCGTAAGCGGCGGGCCAATTGCCCGGTCATGGCAATCAGCACCTGAGGGTAGAGTTCGGTCAGTTCCCGCAAGCGGACGTAGCTGATTTGCGCCACCGCGCAGTCCGAGCGTGCCCGCACCAGCGCCGAGCGCCCTTCGTCTTGCACAAAGAGGCCGATTTCGCCAAAGAATTCGCCGGCATTCAGGTAGGCCAGCACGATCTCACGTCCGTGCTCATCAGCCAGCATCACCGACACGGAGCCGCGAACAATCAAGAACAGTTCGGTTGCCGCGTCGCCCTGGCGAATAATCGGGGCGCGGGCGGCGTACTGCCGGACCCGGCAGTGGGCCAGAAAAGGTTCGAGCTCGTGCAGCGCTCTCGCGGCCTCAGGCATCTCGGATCCCTCCAACCCCAAAAGGGGTTTCGGTATTCCGGGCAAGCCTAGACGAGGCGGGTTTCGAGGGGAAGTCTAGGGTGAGGTCTTGGTCTCGACAGGCGCCTGCAAGAGCGAGTCGACATCGACTTTGGGCCGCCGGGCGGCATCCGGTCGCAGCGCCTGTAGCGGGACCCAGCGCTTGGCCTTACGGTCATATCTGAAGTGTGCCAGCGGCGATCCGTCGCGGGTGGCGCGGAAGCTACGCACCAGTTCGCCTGCCACCAGTTCAAGATTCTCCACAGAAGTCGCCGGCAGCGGGGGCGACACTTCAAGCGGGGCGAGCGCCAACGACTCAAACCATTCGCCGGTCCAACGCCATGCCTGCAAGGCGGGCGCAGCGCCGACCTCCGAGACTGCCGCACTCAGCAGAAGCTCGGGCTGACCATCACCGTCGACATCGAGCGCCCAGCAGCCTTGCAGTGGCCCCTCAAGCGGCACATCCATGCGCGAACGAAGGGCTGCATCCTCGGTCGTGGAAACCTCAACCCCGTCGTCCGTGGTGGTCACCCTGACGCTCAGGGGCGGTAGTTTCAATTCGCAGGTGCCGGGGTTCGCAACAGCCGCCAGACTGCCGGCGCCGAGCAGCGCCACCGCCAGCGCGCGGGACAATCCGTAAAAAGTTCTGGCCGTGCGCCTTGATCTCATGAATTTGAGTCCCTATCCTTTAGCACTACTCACCGGAGAGTGCTAATAACACGCTCCCGGTCGTTCGAGTAACACCCTAAAACCAATTAGTTCGCAAGTCTTCAAGGAGAAGAGAGACCA
This sequence comes from Gammaproteobacteria bacterium, assembly GCA_947450495.1. Taxonomy (GTDB): domain Bacteria; phylum Pseudomonadota; class Gammaproteobacteria. The sequence continues at coordinate 1,812 of CANFVX010000042.1, read as the reverse complement.
TGAAGATCCGTCCCCTGCACGACCGCGTGATCATTAAACGTCTGGAAGAGGACAAAACCTCGCCGGGCGGCATCCTGATCCCCGATTCCGCCGCCGAAAAGCCCGTTCGCGGTGAAGTCATGGCTACCGGCAACGGCAAGCTGCTCGAAAACGGCTCCGTCCGTCCGCTCGACGTCAAAGTCGGCGACAAGGTGCTGTTTGGCAAGTACTCCGGCACCGAGGTCAAAGTCGACGGCGTCGACTACCTCGTGATGCGCGAAGACGACATCGTCGCGGTGCTGGGCTAAGCCTCCGCGCCTCACCGCAACTCCATTACTAGAGGAATCTGAACAATGGCTGCAAAAGAAGTCCGCTTTTCCGATGACGCCCGCGCGCGCATGGTGCGTGGCGTCAACATTCTCGCCAACGCTGTAAAGCAGACGCTCGGCCCGAAGGGCCGTAACGTCGTGCTCGAAAAGAGCTTTGGCGCCCCGACCGTCACCAAGGACGGCGTTTCCGTGGCGAAAGAAATCGAACTGGAAGACAAGTTCGAGAACATGGGCGCCCAGATGGTGAAAGAAGTCGCTTCCAAGACTTCCGACATCGCTGGCGACGGCACCACCACCGCCACCGTGTTGGCCCAGGCCATCGTGCGTGAAGGCATGAAAGCCGTCACCGCCGGCACCAACCCGATGGACATCAAGCGTGGTATCGACAAGGCCGTGGCCGCTGCCGTGGCTGAGCTGGGCGCGATCTCCAAGCCCTGCACCGACACCAAGGCGATTGCCCAGGTCGGCACCATTTCCGCCAACTCCGACACCAACATTGGCGACATCATCGCCAAGGCGATGGACAAGGTCGGCAAAGAAGGCGTGATCACCGTTGAAGAAGGTTCCGGCCTCGAAAACGAGCTGGACATCGTGGAAGGCATGCAGTTTGACCGCGGCTACCTCTCCCCGTACTTCATCAACAATCAGGAAAACATGAGCGTCGAACTCGACGAACCCCTCATCCTCCTGCACGACAAGAAGATCTCCAACATCCGTGACCTCCTCCCGGTGCTGGAAGGCGTGGCCAAGTCCGGCCGTTCGCTGCTGATCATCTGCGAAGACGTCGAAGGCGAAGCGCTGGCCACCCTCGTGGTGAACAACATGCGCGGCATCGTCAAAGTGGCCGCCGTTAAAGCCCCGGGCTTTGGCGATCGCCGCAAGGCCATGCTGGAAGACATCGCTGTCCTCACCGGCGGCCGCGTCATCGCTGACGAAATCGGTCTGTCCCTCGAGAAGACTGAACTGACCGACCTCGGCCGCGCCAAGAAGATCCAGATCTCGAAAGAGAACACCACGATCATCGACGGCTTCGGCGACCAGAAGCAGATCGAAAACCGCGTCCAGCAGATCCGCGTCCAAATCGAGGAAACCACCTCCGATTACGACCGCGAAAAGCTGCAGGAACGCGTGGCCAAGCTGGCTGGCGGCGTCGCCGTCATCAAAGTTGGCGCTGCGACCGAAGTCGAAATGAAGGAAAAGAAGGCCCGCGTGGAAGACGCGCTGCACTCCACCCGCGCTGCGGTTGAAGAAGGCGTAGTGCCTGGCGGCGGTGTGGCCCTGCTCCGTGCTCAGGCCAAGGCCCGCGCCGTGGTGGGTGACAACCATGACCAGCAGATCGGTATCAACATTCTGGTGCGCGCACTGGAAGAACCGATTCGCCAGATCGTGGCCAACGCCGGCGTCGAGCCGTCCGTCGTCGTCAACAAGGTCAACGAAGGCACCGGTAACTTCGGTTACAACGCCCAGACCGGCGAATACGGCGACATGATCGCCATGGGCATTC
>CANFVX010000041.1 GCA_947450495.1 Gammaproteobacteria bacterium | reverse complement strand
TGTTGATCACCGGCGGTAGCCGCGGCATCGGGGCGGCCACCGCCCTTGGCGCGGCGCGCGCCGGCTATGCCGTGGCATTGAGTTATCGGGAAGACGCCGCTGCCGCCGCCAGTGTGGTGACGCAGATCGAAAGCTTGGGCGGGCGCGCGCTCGCGGTGCAGGCGGATATGGCGATAGAGGCCGACATCCAGCGCCTGTTTGCCGCCTGCGATGAGGCCTTTGGGCCGCTGACGGCGCTGGTCAACAATGCGGGCATTCTGAGTCGTCGTTCCCGCGTCGACGAGATGAGCGCGGAGCGCCTGCATCACATTCTGGGCATCAACGTGGTGGGCCCGTTCCTCTGCGCCCGCGAAGCGGTGCGGCGCATGTCGACCCGCCACGGGGGGCAGGGTGGGGCAATCGTGAATGTCTCCTCGGCAGCGTCGCGTCTCGGCGCGCCGGGCGAGTTCATCGACTACGCGGCGAGCAAAGGCGCGCTCGACACCTTTACGCTGGGACTCGCAAAGGAAGTCGCGACCGAAGGCATCCGCGTGAACGCCGTGCGGCCTGGCGTGATCCTCACCGACATCCACGACAGCAGCGGCGAAATTGGTCGCGCCGCGCGGGTCGCTCCGCTGGTGCCGATGCAGCGCGCTGGCACCGCCGAGGAAGTGGCGGCGAGCATTCTGTGGCTGTTGTCGGAGGAAGCCTCCTACGTCACCGCCACGTTCATCGAGACCTCGGGTGGACGCTAGAACGTCGCGGCGATCTTCTGCAATGTCATTCCATTCAGATTTACTGTTAAAGCGAGGATAAGCCCCTTGAAAGACGCCACTGGAAAATCGCTGCGATGGATGATCGTGACCGTGGGACGCAGCGGCTCATCGCTGCTCTCCACGATCATGGCGGACGCCGGTGGCCAGTTTGGCATCACTGCCCCAGCGGAGTGGGACCCTAGAGCAGGAGAAATGGAAGACCCTGATGCCAAACGGGCCGCGCATCAAATGCGCAGAGCCTTTGATATCGATAGCGGGCGCCGCCACGTGCTGTTTCCGCAGATCGAAGCCCGTCTCCGCCGCAGCCTTGCGCGGAAATATTTAAAACAAAGCCTGCTGCGCGCCGAATGCGTGAAAATCGGCGACCTCGACCTGCTGGTGCAGTCCGCCTTCGCGCTGGGATACTCGCCCAGAGTCATCCTGAATTACCGCCGCTTTCAGGACTGCCTGCTAAGCAATGTGGTGGGTCGCAAACATGCAGGCCCCGATTCCATCGCCGAAGACTATAGCCGCATCTACCGGCAGGGCTTTGAGCTGCTCAAAGTCTTTGGGGGTTGCGCCATCAGCTACGAGGAAATGCTGGCCGATCCGGCGGGCAGTTGGCTTGCGGCACTGGGCACGGTGGCCGGGCTGGACCCGTCGCGATTAGAGGCAGCCGCGAGTCGGCGGATCCGCAGCAGCGAACGCGAGGCGCTTGAGAGCAATCCAAGTTATCCCGAGTGCGATGCCATTTATGACCGCATCGCCGCCGAGGCCGGACGGGTCTTTGAGCCTGTCCGGCACGTGCGCCGGGCGCGTGGCGCGAGTTAAACCGGAGCCAAATCCTGCGAGGAATAATCGATGAACGAACTGCAATCCGTCCGCGCAATATTGAACTACAGCGTCGATAACGGCCGCCCCATCGATTACTACTTCTATGAGCCCGAAACCGCAGTCGTCCCCAACCCGCCGGGCACCGATAGCCACGAAATGCCGATCTACAACGGCTGGCCGGTAGCGGCGCAACTCTCCGTCGACCGCGAAGGCTTTGAGATTCATGGCTTCGATGGCGATTTTCGCGACTTCAACCACGACAACGCCATCAAGGCCGTGTTCTATCCGCAGGTCACCCACTTCGTCATCGCACACACCGGCGCCAAGCGTGTGCTGGTGTTCGACCACACCCTTCGCAAACGCATGCCCGCCGATTTATCCGCGCAGACCACCGTGCAGCGTCCGGCGGTGATGCTGGTGCATAGCGACTACACGACGACCAGCGGCCCGCAGCGGGTGCGCGATTTATTGCCAGACGAGGCAGACGACTTGCTGTCGCGGCGGGTGGCGTTCTACAACGTCTGGAAGCCGCTCTACGCGCCGGTCGAGGAACTGCCGCTCGCGGTCTGCGACGCCCAGACCAACGATGTCGGCGACATGCTGCGGATGGACCTCAAGTACGCAGATCGCACCGGCGAGATTTACGCCATGCGCTACTCGCCGAAACATCGCTGGCTGTATTTCCCGCGCATGGCGCCCGACCAAGCCTTACTGCTTAAAACCTACGACTCGGAGACCGACGGCCGTGCCCGCTTCATGGGCCACAGCGCGTTTGAAGATCCCACCTCGCCACAGGACGCGCCGCCCAGGGAAAGCATTGAGGTGCGGGTGATGGCTTTTTTTTAATCCCGCCAGCGCGGCACTCAGCCGCGCGCCGCCGGCAACGCCAGAAACCCGTTAATAAAATTCGACCGCAGTCGGCGGCCGGAACCCGTGATGCGTAAATCCGGAAAGCGCTGGCTCAGCGCCTCGAACATCAAGGCAATCTGCATCTCCGCCAAACGATTTCCGATGCAGGTGTGTTGGCCGGTGCCGAACGCGAGATGCAGGCGCTGGTCGCGGCTGATGTCGAAGCGCTCGGCATCGGGGAATACCGACGCGTCCCGATTCCCGGCGGCGTACCACAGCACCACTTTGTCGCCCTGCTTGATGGCCTGACCGTTGACTGTCGTGTCTGAGGTCGCGGTGCGGCGCATGTGAAACACCGGGCTCGCGTAGCGCAGAATCTCGCGCACGGCGAGCGGCATCAGCGCGGGCTGCTCGCGCAGTAACTGCCATTGATCGGGGTTTTCGGTAAACGCCACCATGCCGTGAGAAATGGAATTGCGCGTGGTCTCGTTGCCGCCCACCAGCAGCAAAATGAAAGTGCCGAGGAAATCCGCACGGCTGATGGGTTCGCCGTCGAGCTTGCCGTTGGCCAACATGCTCAGGATGTCGTCCTGCGGTGCGGCGCGGCGGAGATCGAACAGGTAACTCGCGTAGCCCAGCATCTCGCCCATCGTGGCTGCGGCCTGCTCGGGCGAAATCCGCAACGTGGGATCGTCTTCGCCCACCATCGCGTTTGACCATTCGTAAAGCTTGTCGATGTCGCTCAGCGGCACGCCAAAAAGTTCGGCCAGCGTCATCAGCGGAAACGGCGCGGCGATGTGTTCGACGAAATCAAACTCGCTGCCGAGCGTCTCCACCTTGTCGAGCACGGCGCTAACGCGCGCCCTCAAGCGATCTTCCATTTCGCGCACGCGGGTCAGCTTGAGGCCGGGCAGCACCGCTGAGCGATAAGCCCGATGCAGCGGCGGATCGGTCGAAATAAACGGCACGCCAATGGCGCTTGAGCCCAGGTCCCCCACGCCGCGCTCGTTCTCGTTGAAGATGCGATGGCCGCCGTTGGCGTAGGCCGATGAGAAGGTCTTGGGGTCTTTCGAAATCGCGGTGATGTCTTCGTAGCCCAGCACCGACCAGAAGCCGGCGCCATCGCTTTCGGGATTCCAATGCAGCGAGGCTTGCTGACGCATTGCCGCAAAAGTGGCGTAAGGCACCCCGTGGAGATAGAGGTCGGGATCTTTCAAGTCGACGCTGGCCATGACGTTGCCCTTAGGAGAGATGGCGGAATTCTAACCGCTCGCGTGCGCTGGAACAGTCCGGCTTGCGATCCGGTGTTTGCGCCTCTGCAAGTTCGGTGTAGTGTCCGACGCAGGTTTCTGTGCCTTTGAACCCGAACAAAAAAACGACTGCTTGGAGGACCTCATGACGCAATCCAGAATGCGCTTCGGCGCTTTCGTCGCCCCGCATATTCCGCCGGATGAAAATCCCATTCTCGCGCTTGAGCACGACATGGAAATTGTCGAGTACATGGACAAGCTCAACTATGACGAAGTCTGGATTGGCGAGCATCATTCCGGCGGCTGGGAAATCACCGCCAGCCCGGAACTCTTCATCGCCGGCGCCGCGCAACGCACCCGCTCCATTCGTTTGGGCACCGGCGTGTCGTCCCTGCCCTATCACCATCCTTACGTCCTTGCCGACCGCATTCGGCAGCTCGATTACATGACCCGTGGCCGCACCATGTTTGGCGTGGGCCCGGGCTCGCTGCCGTCTGACGCCTACATGCAGGGCGTGCCGACCGCCAAGGCCCGCGACCGCATGGAAGAAGCGATTCCCGTACTGCTCAAGCTGCTGGCGGGCGAAAAAGTCACGGCGAAGACCGACTGGTTCGAAGTGAACGAAGCCCAGCTTCAGTTCCTGCCCTATAACGATCAGGGCGTGGAAATGTCGGTGGCGAGTCAGGTGTCGCCCACCGGCGCGCTGGCCGCAGGTCGCCATGGTCTGGGGCTGTTGTCGATCGGCGCGACGTCCGCGGGCGCCTTCAACATGCTGGCCTCCAACTGGGCGATTGCCCAAGAAACCGCCGCCGAACACGGCAAGCAGGTGAACCGTTCGGCGTGGCGCCTGGTCGGCCCGGTGCATATTGCCGAAACCCGCGAGAAAGCGCGTGAAAACGTGCGTTTTGGTCTGGAACGCTGGATCGATTACATGTCCAAGGTGGCGTCACTGCCGCTCGGCACCCCGCCGGGCGTGAACCCCGTGGACTACATGATCGAAACCGGCTTCGCGGTGATCGGCACGCCCGATGACTATGTGGCGCAGATTGAACGTCTCACCGCGCAGTCCGGCGGCTTCGGCGCTTTCCTGCACCTCGACAACCACTGGGCGGACTGGGCGGAGACCAAGCGCTCCTACGAACTCATCGCGCGCTTTGCGATCCCCAAGATCAACAAGCTCAACGCCAACCGGTTTTCGTCCGAGGCCTGGTTGCGAGTCGATAACGATCGCTTCCGCAATGAGCTGAAGTCTGCCGTCGGTGCCAAGATTGCCGAACACGCGGCGAACAAGGGCGTGGACAAGCTCTCGCCAGACTTCATTCAACTGTTCAACGCGCAGCAGAAAGCGAGCTGATCCAGCCGCCTTGAATCGTGAGTGCGGCGGCCCTTGCGGTTGCCGCTCTCACGACACTTCCAGACCTTAAGGCCGCGGCCCCCAGGGCGCCGAGGTCAGTAACTTCACTTCCTGCGACACCAGCAGTCCGCGCAGTTTCGGCGCGAAGTTCTCGATGAAATCCTTATTGCCGTAGAGCCGCGCCCAGAACGCGCGCCGTTCGTCATCGCTGGCGAATTTCCACAGATGCACCAGCTGGTTGATGGTGCCCGTATCCGCCTGCCAGTAGCCCACCAGATGTTGCGCGAAGCCATCGCGCTCCAGCACCGGATAGCCGATTTCGGTGTAGAGCTTCACGGCCTCGGCCATCTTGCCCACCTGCAGGGTGTAGGTCCGCATTTCGTAGACGATCATGAAACATTCTCCTCGGGTTTAAGGCTTGCGAAACTTCAGCACGAACTGGGAGGTGTGACCTTTGATGCTGGCGTCAAAGACGTTGGCGCTTAAAGGATCGGCCGGATTCACCAGCAGATTGCTGTCGGTTTCGAGCGTAAAACCGGCGGCTTTCACTTCGCGCTTTACCACCTCCGGATCGATGCGATGCAGTTTGTCGATCTGCGCATCAGTAGTGCCGGCCGGTGCGATGTGATCGATCACCATAAACACCCCACCCGGCTTCAAGGCGCTAAAAATCGCGGCATTCATTTTCGCGATATCCACCTTCTGCCAATGCTCGTCGTGATAGAGCTGGCTGATGAACACCACATCCAGCGGCGCATCGAACGCGATCTCGGCCATCGGCTGCGAGCGTGCTTCCACGTTGGCATAGCCCGCTTTAACGAGCGTCGCGGCCAAGTCACCCGCCTTGGGAAACATCTTGATCACCCAGTCGGGATTGAACGCATAGACCTTGCCGCTCTCGCCCACCAGGCGGCTGATGAGCCGCGTGTAGTAGCCGCCGCCGGGGCCCACATCGGCCACGCGGTCGCCGGCTTTCACCGACGTCAGCGCGAGGATCTCGGCGGGCTTTCGCACAGGGTCCGCCGCGCGTTGCTCCGCAGGACGCGCAGGATCTGCAAGGGCTTCAGCGATCGACATAGGAGCGGCGCTCGCGTGAGCGACGAACAGACCAAGTCCAAACGCAACAACACTGCGACCGAATCGGGATACCAGCATGGGAAATCTCCTGATGAATTTTTTTGGGGGGATGCGCGGGCGTGCTCCGCGAAGAGTCGCTGAACGCGGTGTCGCAGATTACCTCTAGAATGACCCAAGCCGCGCCATCAGGGGTCATCCATGTCGAAATACGCCATTGCCGGTCTCGGCGTCACACCGCAAGGGATCATCGGCGGCACCAGCGCCGAACGGCTGGCCTGGGACGCCATCGAGCTCGCACTTGCCGATTCCGGCCTCGCACGCGAAGCGCTCAACGGCTACCTCTTTCAGCCCGGCTTTGGTGAGAACACCACCGGCATGGCCGCGAGTCGCGCGGCGCTGGGCGCCAACGTTACCCTGCAAGTGAATTCCAGCGGCGCCACCGGCATTCTGTCGATCGTCTCGGCCATTGGCCTTATCGAAGCCGGCACCGCCGACTACGTGGTGTGCGTGCATGCCACCAACGCGCGCTCGCAGGCCGTCACCGTGGGCGAAGGCGAAGAGAACGAGCACGCGGTGTTCGGGCTGTTCTCGCCCGGCGCCCAAAACGCGCTCAGGGCTCAGCGCTGGTTTCATCAATACGGCACGAGCTCCGCTGACTTAGCCGAGCTTGCGGTAGCGCTGCGATACAACGCCGCACTGCGCCCGGACGCCTTCCGCTACGGTGCGCCACTGACTATCGACCAACATCAAAACTCGCGCTTCATCGTGCGCCCGCTGCGTCTGTTCGATTACTGCCTTGTCACCGACGGCGCGATTGCCTTCATCGTCACCACCGCCGAGCGCGCGCGCGATCTCCGGCCCAAGCCGGTGTCGATACTCGGCATGGGCGCCTGCCACGACGCGGGCCAAGGCTACAGCTGCGGCAGCAGCACGCTGCTGGGCGATGCGAACATGAATGTGGAGCCCGCGCGCTCCCGCGTTTTCGGGGCGGCAGGTTTGTCGCTGGACGACATCGATGTCTTTCAGTTCTACGACGCGTTCACCATTCTGCTCGCGTTGCAGCTGGAAGCCTGGGGCCTGTGTGGTCCCGGCGAAGCGGGTGACTGGGTGCGGGCCGGCAACTTTCGCTGGGATTCGGCGCGGCCCTGTAATACCAACGGCACACTGCATTCCTGGGGTTATGTGCAGGGCTTCACGCCGCTGGCCGAAGGGGTGCGCCAGCTGCGCGGCGAAGGCGGCGCCACCCAGGTGGCCCGTGCCCGCACGGCGCTCGTCACCAACGTCGGTCTGACCGGTGCCGGTCAGGCACAGTCGGCCGTTATCCTTGGCGCCTTGTAAGGAGCTTGGCATGAACGTGAACACTGAACATCCCGCCGCCCCACGCCGCGTGATCGCGGTTGAAGATGCGCCGTTCTGGCAGGCGTTGGACGACGGCGAATTCAGACTCGCGCGCTGCCCTTGCGGCGCGTGGTATGCGCGCACTCAGGCCTGTCTACGCTGTGGCGCCAGCGCCTCGCAGTTGCAGTGGCTGCCCGCCAGCGGGCACGGCGCAATCAAAACCTTTGTGATTTTCGACAAGCCCTATCACCCGTGGTTTGCGACCCGCCTGCCTTACGTGGTGGCGGTGGTCGCGCTGGAGGAAGGGCCAGAACTCCTGACCAACGTCATCGAGGTGCCGGTAGACGCGGTCGCCATCGGCATGAAGGTGGAAATCGTGATTGTCGAGCGCGACGGCCAGTCAATCCATCAAGCCCGCGCGGTTGCCGGCATCGGCCAATAGTCGGGCAGCGCGCTCGCCAGCCACTGCGCGAGCGCCGCATTCACCGCCTGCGGCTGCTCCTGCGCCATCCAGTGTCCGCTGTTGACGATGCGCTCGGTGAGTTGGGGGCAGCGCGCACGCATCGGACCCGCGAGCTGTGACTCCACCGTCTCGCACACGAAGTCGTAGCGGGCATGCAGAAATAGCACCGGCAGATTCAGCTGCTCCAGCGTGCCGGCCACGAAGGCCGTATTGGCCGCGTGATTCATGTAATAGGAATCCGGCCCGAAGAAGCCGTTGCGGGTGAGCGCGGCGGCGTAGACCTGAAGGTCTTCCTCGGTCACCACATCGGCATCGCGCGGATAGTCCGGCGCGGCATCGAGCGGGCCGAACCAACCGCCCTGCCGGCGCACGGCCGAGGTAAACGCCGGTTTGTCGGCGTCGGCCGGATCGCCTTTGCGGAACAGCAGTTTGACCGTGAGATAGGGGTTGGCTTCGAACACCGAGGTCGCGCGCGCGAAATTCTCCTCGTAGAACTTCATGTAATCCCACTGACCGTAGGGATAATCCGCGACGGGATAAAGGCCGCGATCGACCAGTGCCACTGCGGCGTCGAAGCCGTTTTCCAGCACAAAATACGGCACGCACAGATTGGCCACGCCCGCGCAGCGCAGCGGATGCAGGCGCGCCAGATTCCACACCGTTGGGCTGCCCCAGTCGTGCCCCACCCACACCGCCTGGTCCCGGCCAAGGCCGTCAAGTAATTCCAGCATGTCGGCGACGACTTCGGCTTGCGCGTAAGCGTCGTGCGTTGAGTAAGTAGAAGACTCGCCATAGCCGCGCATATCGGGGGCTACCACCCGAAACCCCAGCGCGGCGAACGCCGGCAACTGATGGCGCCAGCTGCGCGAAAGCTCCGGCCAGCCGTGCACGAAGATCAACAAGGGACCATCCTCGGGACCCGCCGCGAGGTAATGCGTGGTGTGGCGTGCGCTGCGATGAAACAGGGACTGAATGCCGGACGCGTTCATCAAGGGCTCCTGATCGACGAAGGGGGTGTCCCATAGTCTGGCAATTCGATCGGCCTCACCAGCGCCGGCGGGCGCTGCTTTCGCCACCCCGCACCTGTGTGGCAGTCTGCGCGGCGGGCAGATTGCCCGATGTCGCGCTGATGTTGTTGAGGAAACGCCCGTGTCACCACTCGCTCCCGCAGAACTCTCCCGTCGCCTGCAACCGCTGATCGAACGCGAGTGCGGCGCCGGTGCCACGGTGGTCGGCATGTCCACGATGGAAGAAGGGCACGCCGGCCTCACCTTTGGCTTCGCCGTGGTCGACGCCGCAGGTCAGACACTTGGTGAATATGTCTTGAAGGTCGCCCCGCTCGGCGTGGTGCGCAAAGGCAACACCGATGTTTACCGACAGGCGCCGCTCCTACGCGCGCTCAAAGGCCAGGATCTCCCGGTTCCCGCCGTGCCCTGGGCCTCGCCCGAAGAAGATCTGCTCGGCACGCCGTTCATCATCATGGAGAAGCTGCCGGGCCGTATGTTCCTGCTGTGGGATCCGCATCCAGACTTCGACCGCGCGCCATCCGCAATCGCCACGCGCTGGCTGGACATCGCCGCGCTGCTCGCGCGCTTTCATCAGGTTGATGCCGAACGTGTGCTCCGCGACTGGGAAGCACCGCGCACGCTGAGCGAGGAACTCGCCATCTGGCCCAACGTGCTCAAGCACGCACAGGATCCGGCCTGGCTGGCGGCGGGTTCCGCACTCGGTGAGAAACTGCTCGCCACCCAGCCGGCCAATCCGCGCATCGGCCTCGTGCACGGCGACTATCAGCCGGGCAATGTGCTGTTCAAGGATGGGCAGATTACGGGCGTGATCGATTGGGAAATCGCGCTCATTGGCGCGCAGGGCCTCGACCTCGGCTGGCTGTTGATGATGTCCGACCCGCAGGGCTGGGACGCCGACTTCCAGCCCGTCACGCCGCCCTCGCGCGAAGCCATTCAGGCCGCCTATCGCGACGCCGGTGGCCCCGCCTTTGCGGACGCGGACTGGTATCAGGCCATGGCCAACTACCGCATGGGCTCGATTGCCTGCCTCAACGTCAAACTGCATCGCACCGGCAAACGCCACGACCCCATGTGGGAGCGCTTTGCGCCGTCCATCGCTACCTTGTTCTCGCGCGGCTTGTCGCTCATTTCATGACCGCCGCCTCAATCACTCACGGAGCATCCTCATGATCGATTTTGAATTACCCGCCGAACTCGAAGCACTGCGGCAGCGCGTTGATGAATTCATCAAGGACAAGGTGGTGCCGTTTGAGCACGACCCGCGCCAGAAGCCGCATATTCACGAATCTCTGCGCAAGGAACTGGTGGCGCTGGGGCGCGAGGCGGGGCTGCTGTCACCGCACGCGCCGAAGGAATACGGCGGCTTAGGGCTCGATCATCGCGGCATCGCGGTGGTGTTTGAGGCGGCCACCTGGAGTCCGCTGGGGCATTTGGCGCTCAACATTCAGGCGCCGGACGAAGGCAACGTGAACCTGCTGATGCGCGTCGCCTCGCCCGAACACAAAGCGCGCCTGCTGCCGCCGCTGGTGGCCGGCGAGTTGCGCACCGTGTTCTCCATGACCGAAACCGTGACCGACGGCGCCGGCTCCGACCCCACCCTGCTCCAGACCGTGGCCCAACAAGACGCCGACGGCTATCTGATTTCCGGCCAGAAATACATGATTTCTGGCGTAGAAGGCGCAGGCATCAACATCGTCATGGCGCGCACGATCGACGTGCACGGCCACGATCTGGGCGCGTCGATGTTTCTGGTGGACATGGACGCCCCCGGCTTCAAACTCGATCGCGAACTCGAGACCATCGACTCCAACACCCCGGGCGGTCACTGGGAAGTCTCGTTCGACAACGTGCGCGTGAAGCCCGAAGACGTGTTGGGCGAAGTGGGCCGAGGCTTCGCGCAGGCGCAGGTGCGCTTGGCCCCGGCGCGCCTCACCCACTGCATGCGTTGGCTGGGGATTGCGCGGCGCTGCCACGCCATCGCCACCGAGCACGCCGCCAAGCGGCACTCCTTCGGCAAAACCCTGGGCGAACATCAGGGCGTGGGCTTCATGCTGGCCGATAACGAAATCGATCTGCACATGTGCCGGCTCGCGATTTGGCACTGCGCGTGGCTGCTCGACCAGCACCAGCAGGCGCGCAACGAAACCAGCATGGCCAAGGTCTTCTGCTCCGAAGCCCTGGGCCGCGTGGTCGATCGCTGCATGCAGATCCTGGGCGCCATTGGCATCACCAGCGACACCGTGATCGAACGCTGCTACCGCGACATTCGCTGCTTCCGCATTTACGACGGCCCGTCGGAAGTGCACCGACATGCGCTGGCGCGGCGGATTCTGTCGAAGCGGGCTTAAGCCCCGCACGCAGGGAAGGGAGCATGAGCACACAAACCGGCGGGCTTGGCTTCAAGCCCTCGCAGGAGCAGGTGGTGCTGGGCGTTACCGCCTTGCTCGCGCTTGGCTTCGCCTTCGCCCTGCCCGGCTTTGCCACGCTGGCAAATGTGCTCACGCTCACCCGCAGTGTGGCGATTCTGGGCATTCTGGGGATCGCGATGAGCGTGGTGGTGATCGGACGCGGACTCGATCTCTCACTGGTGGCGACCATGGCGGTCACTTCGGCGGCAAGCCTGCAACTGCTGCAACACGGCTGGCCGCTGGCCGGGGCGATGGCGCTGTGCCTCGCCTTTGCGGTGCTGATTGGTGTCATCAACGGCTTCATCATCGCGTTTGTTGAAGTGCCGGCGCTGTTCACCACGCTGGCCACCGGCTTTTTGATATTTGGCCTGGGCCGCGTGTTTCTGCTGGATGGCGTGATCAGCTATGTGCCGGAAGAAGCCAGCGCGCTGGTCTGGCTGGGTCAGGGCCGGATCTGCGGCCTACCGTCACCGGTGCTGGTGCTCGCGCTGATGGCGCTGGCCGTGCACTTCCTGATGTCGCGCACGACGCTGGGCCGCTTTATCTACGCGCACGGCGATAACCCGGAAGCCGCGCGCCTCACCGGCATCGCCGTGCGCCCGCTGACCATGACCGAGTACGCGCTGGCCTCCGCGATTGGCTTCGTTGCAGGGCTGGTGATGGCGGCCTCCACCGCCAGCATGAATACGCAGGTGATTAACTCCACCCTCATTTTCGACGTGATTATGGTGGTGGTGCTGGGCGGGGTGAGTCTGGTGGGCGGGCGCGGCAGCGTGGGCGGCGTGCTGGCGGGCACCGCCCTCATCGGCACGCTCTTGAATGGCATGACCATTCTCAATCTCGACAACAATATTCAAAACATCGTGAAGGGCGCGGTGCTACTCGGCGCGATCCTGCTCGATAACCGGCTCCATCCGCGCGACGAGGAAACGGCCCGTCAGGGTGATTGAGCGGGCCTCCATAAAAAATCGATTGGGGAGAGACCAATGAGCAAGGGAATGACGAGCGGGCGGCGCGGCGGGTTAATGCTCGCCTTGCTGCTGCTGGGCGCCTGCACCGTGCCGCCGGACACGGGTCAGCCCGTCGCCCCGCCGAGTGCCAGCACACCGGCCGTGTCCAACCTCGATTTCAACGGCCCCGAAGGATCTAACGCGCTGCGTGCGCGCGCCACGGCGGCGCTCAAAGGCAAAACCATCGCCTGGGTGCCGCAGGCGCTAGGCCTGCCGCTGACCGAAATCTGGACGCGCGTGATGCGCGAAGAGGCCGAAGCGCGCGGCATGACCTTTGAAGTTAGGGACTCCAACTGGGACGCCACCGCCGGCCTGCAGGCCGTGTCGTCGCTGGTGGGCGAGCGGCCGGCGCTGATGGTCATCCACAACCCCAACGTGCAGATTTACGCCAAGGAATTAAAACGCGCCGAAGAAGCCGGCATTCCGGTGATTCAGGTGAACATGGTGTCGAACCAGAAAACGGCGGCCTACGTGGGCCCGGACTGGCATCAGGTGGGCAGCATGCTGGGCGAAGAGATCATTCGCCAATGCGGCAGCGGCAGTGGTAAGTCGGGCAAGGTGTCGATCGTGCAGGGCGAACTCACCTCCGGCGTGTCCATCGAGCAAATGGAAGGCTTGAGCGCGAGCCTCGCCACCGACAAAGCCATCCAGATTGTGTCCACCCAAACCGCCAACTGGGACGCCACCAAAGCGCACGACATCACCGCCACCGTGCTCCAGCAGCATCCCGATCTCTGCGCCACGGTGGGCTTCTGGAGCACCATGCAGGCGGGCGCGGCAGAAGCGGTGAAGGCTGCCGGCAAGCAGGGCGAGGTGAAGGTGTATGCCTCGGGCGGCGAAGGCAAGGTCGACTGCAAGCATGTGGACAGCGGGCTGCTCACCAAAGTGCTGAGCTACGACTCGCCGTCGCAGGCGAAGGCGATCATCCAGTTGGCGAGTTTCATCCTGCAGTCCGGCGTGCCACCGGAGAATCTGCGCGTGGCGAACTATTCCACCCTGCGCTGGATGGAAAAAGACCACTACGACCCGGCGCTCTGCTACGACTGGGCGCGGTAAGGTCACGATGAACACCGGCGTTCGCTATAACGGCGCGTTACTCCACGGCGGCCTGCTGCGCCGGCTCTACCATCGCTGGTCGCTGAAGTTGCTCCTCTCGGAGTTGCTCGCCAAGCGCTGGATGGAGCCCGCCATCCCGTTTCTGCTGATGTGGGGCTTGATTGCCTACTTCGCCGCCGTAACCCCGAATTACGCGAGCTTCGCCAACGCCAGCGCCTTGGGTCGCCAGTTTGCCGACATGGGCTTTGTGGTGATGGCGATGGGGCTGGTGGTGATTTCCGGCGGCATCGATTTGAGCGTGGGCGCAGTGTTTGCCTTCGCCAACCTCACGGCCCTGATGCTGCTGCAGATGTTTCATTTACCGGTGCCGGTGGTGATCGTGGGCACCCTGCTCGCCGGCGGCATGGTGGGCGCCATCAACGGTTATCTGGTCGGTTATCTGAAGTCTCGGCCGTTTCTCACCACCCTGGTCACGCTCATCATCCTGCGCGCGGTGGTCGATCTCCTCTCCCAGCGCTACTCGGTACCGCTGGCGATGGGCAGCGATCGATCCTGGCTGTGGGCATATCTCGGTCGTGGGCTTGCGCTGTGGACGGTGCCGTCGAACCTCATGATGCTGGCCGTGGTGGGGCTGGTCGGCCACATCATGCTGAGCCGCTCGCGCCCCGGCTGGCATTTGACCGCGCTCGGCTCCAGCCGCAAAGCCGCGCGCCACGCCGGCATCGCGGTAGAGCGCACGCTATTTTTCACCTATGTGATGTCCGGCTTGCTGGCCGCCGCCGGCGGGCTCTTCTATGCCGCGCGGCTCTCCAGCACCGGCTCCGACACCGGCGCCGGCTGGGAGGTCAATGCGTTGACGGCCGTGGTGCTGGGTGGCGTGAGCCTGTCCGGCGGACGCGGCACCGTGGCGCGCATGTTGATAGGCGCGGTGATTGTGTTTGTGCTGGTGAACGGACTGGTGCGCATGGGCCTGCCGGGGCCCATGACGTCCACCGCGCTCGGTGCGCTGCTGCTGGTGGCGGTGGGCATCGACATGAAATGGGCCAAAAACCGGCTCAAAACCATCCAGAAAATCTATCTCAACCCCACCGTGGTGGAGCTGCGCCCAGCGCCGTCTACGGCCGCGGACAGCGGCACGCCGTACGCCGAGAACGATCGCCTGCGCGATTCCCGCGAAATAGGACTGGACTGCGTAGAGGGGCCGGAAGACGTGATTCTCGACCGCGAGGACCGCCTTTACTGCGGCACTCGCGACGGCCTGATCCTGCGCTTCTCGGGGCCGGACTTTTCGACCCGTGAAGTTTTCGCGCGCATTGGCGGCCGCCCGCTGGGCATGGCCTTTGACCGGGAAGACAACCTGATTATCTGCGTGGGCGGGATGGGGCTCTACGGCGTAAAGCCGGACGGCACCGTGTACAAACTCACCGACGAAACCAATCGCAGCTGGTTCAAATTGAACGACGATGCGCGGCTGCGGCTGGCGGACGATTTGGACATCGCGCCGGACGGCAAAATTTATTTCAGCGAAGCCACCATTCGCTACGAGATGCATTCCTGGCATCTCGACGGCATGGAAGGTCGCGCCAACGGACGGATGATTTGCTTCGACCCCGCCACCGGCAAGACCCAAACCCTCATCAAGGACATCTGCTTTCCCAACGGCGTGTGCACCGCCCACGACGGGCAGTCGATTCTGTTTGCCTCGACCTGGCTGTGCTCGATTTTCCGTTACTGGATCGCGGGCCCGAAGAAAGGGCAGATCGAAACCCTGATCGACAACCTGCCCGGCTATCCGGACAACATCAATCGCGCCTCCGACGGCAGCTACTGGCTGGCGATGGTGGGCATTCGTTCGCCTGCGTTCGATCTCGCCATGCGCAATCCGGGTTTTCGCCTGCGCATGGTGAAGCAGGTGCCGCCGGACGAATGGATTTTGCCCGGCATCAACAATGGCTGCGTGGTGAAGTTCACCGAGCAGGGCGAAGTGGTGGAGTCGCTGTGGGATCCGGGCGGGCGCAAACACGCCACGCTCACCTCCATGCGCGAACACAAGGGCAAGCTCTATCTGGGCGGGCTGGAGAACAATCGCATCGGCTGCATCGACCTGCCGGGCGCCGATCCGGACTGGAACGGCTGCGACAGCTACTGGGGCAAACCGGAGGTGGCGCGTGATCTTTGAACACCTGCTGGCCGATTTGAAAGCGCTGCTCTTTCCCGAGCGCGAGGCGGCAGACGCGCTGCCCGTGATGGACGGTCCATGGACGCCCAATCGCGCGCTGGACGCAGCACTGGTGCTGGGCGAGCCGCTGCCCGGCTGCGACGATCTGGCGAGCGTCGGTGACGGCGCGCTGTTAGTCTCCGCAGATCACACGGTGTGGCGCTGTGAAGGCGCGCAGTTCGCACAGCGCGAGGCGCATGCGGTGTTGCCTGCCAGCGTCGGCGCGCTGCTGGCGGCGGGCACCTCGCTGTACGTCGCGCAGGACGGGGTGGGGGTGGTGCGCTTGAATCAGGCCGGCACCGAGATCGCGAGCCTGCTCAGCGTCGATGGCAAGCCCTTGCGGTGCGTGACCGCGCTGGCCGCGCTACCGGACGGGCGCATCGTGATTGCCGACGGCTCTGAACATCATCCCGCCGCCGAGTGGGTGCACGACCTGATGGAAAAGCGCGCCTCGGGCCGGCTGATTATTGCGAGCGCCGATTTGTCGCAGGCCAGCGTGATTGCCCAACAGCTCGCCTGGCCGGCGGGATTGCTGGTGGATGCGCGCGGGGCAATTACCTTCAGCGAAGCCTGGCGGCACCGCCTCAGTCGGCTGTCGGCGCAGGGCGAGCCCGAAGTCCTGTTGCGCAATCTGCCGGGCTATCCGGGGCGGCTCGCGGCAGACGGTCACGGTGGCGCGTGGCTCGCGGTATTCGCGGCGCGCACGCATCTGGTGGAGCTGGTGTTGCGTGAAGAGCAGTTTCGCCGGGAAATGCTGGCCACCATCGACCCGCGCTACTGGATCGCGCCCAGCCTGCACTCGAGCGGCCACTATCTGGAGCCCCTGCAAGGCGGTGCCTTGAAAAAATTGGGCGTGATCAAACCCTGGGCGCCGCCGCGGTCTTATGGCCTCGTCGCGCAGCTCTCAGCCGACGGCGAATGCAGCGCCAGCTGGCACAGCCGCGCCGGTGGCTTG
>CANFVX010000040.1 GCA_947450495.1 Gammaproteobacteria bacterium | reverse complement strand
GGAAGACGATCTGGTGATGCTGCTGGGGGCCGGCAGCATCGGGCGCATCGCGGAACGTTTGCAGTACGAGCCCGTTTGAATAATGCGAACAGGAGAGAGACAGAAACTCATGGTTGAGGGCGACGACAGTGGCGTCGGGCAGGAGATGAATGTCGCATGGCTGCGCGAGGTGCCGCTGCGCGGGCGCCTGCGCTTCAACGAACCCATGGCCCGCCATTGCACCTGGCGCGCGGGCGGTGTCGTCGAGCGCTTTTTCGAACCGCTCGATTTGGCCGACCTCGCCGCGTACCTGCGCGCGGCCCCGCGCGACGAGCCCTTAACGTGGGTGGGCTTCGGCAGCAATCTGCTGGTGCGCGATGGCGGCCTACGCGGCACCGTCATTGCTACCGCCACCGCTTTGGGCAAGCTCATCTGGCGCGATGAACACTCCGCTTATGCGGGTGCCGGGGTGGCCTGTGCCAAGGTCGCCCGGCAGGCCGCCACCCGCCAGCTCGGGGGGGGCGAATTTCTGGCCGGCATTCCCGGCACTATCGGCGGCGCGCTCGCGATGAATGCCGGCGCGTTTGGCCATGAGATTTGGGAGTTGGTGGAGAGCGTGGAAACGCTCGGGCGCGACGGCGTGTTGAAGACCCGCGCGGCGTCTGAGTTCCGCGCCGCCTATCGCCACCTCGATGGCTTGCAGGACGAATGGTTTGCGGCGGGCGTCCTCAAGCTTGGCAAGAACGGCGGCGCCGGCGCAAAAGTGAAAGCGCTGCTTCAGGCGCGCAGCGCTTCACAGCCGCTGGGCTTGCCGAGTTGCGGCTCGGTGTTCAAGAACCCGCCCGGTGATTTTGCCGGCCGACTCATTGAAGCGGCCGGCGCCAAGGGCGCGGTGCGGGGCGGCGCCTATGTCTCGCCGAAGCACGCCAATTTCATTATTAACGATGGCACCGCCACCGCCGCCGACATCGAAGGTCTGATGCTCGACGTGCAAGCCGCCGTGCGGGCGCACGCCGGGGTCAGCCTCGAATCGGAAGTCCGGATTCTGGGTGATTTCGCCGCCTCGGAGGTTCACCCATGAGCGCGCGTGAGTTTGATGCCGCGAGCGTCGTGGCGCGGGCGGGACGAGTCATCGTGCTGATGGGCGGCGACAGCGCCGAGCGCGAGGTGTCCTTGCGCAGCGGCGCGGCGGTGACCGCTGCCCTGGCGCGCGCCGGGGTTAGCGTTGAAGCCATGGATTTTCGCGCCGGCGATCTGCCCGAACTGCTGGCGCGCCGACCCGACCGGGTGTTCATCGCGCTGCATGGGCGCGGCGGCGAAGACGGTCTCCTGCAGGGCGCGCTGGGACTCGCCGGTATTCCGTTTACCGGTAGCGACGTGCTGGGTTGCGCGCTCGCCATGGACAAAATCCGCAGCAAACAAATCTGGCAGAGCGTTGGCATTCCCACCCCGAATTTCATGGTGGTGGACGAGCACTCGAACCTCGCGGAAATCGTTGCCCGGATCGGTCTGCCCATGGCGGTGAAACCGGCCCATGAAGGGTCCAGCATGGGCGTTAGCAAAGTTGAACAGGCGAGCGATCTGCCGGCGGCGATAGCGCTCGCACGGCAGTTCGACAGCGCCGTGCTCGCGGAGTCCTGGGTGAGCGGCGGCGAGTACACGCTGTCTATTGTTGACGGCCAAACCCTGCCGCTGATCAAGCTCGAAACGCCCCGGCAGTTCTACGACTACGAAAGCAAGTACCTCGCCAACACCACGAAATATATCTGCCCCTGCGGGCTCAGCGCCGAGCTTGAAGCCGGTCTCGCCGAGCAGGGACTGCGGGCTTTCAGTGCGCTGGGCGCGAGCGCCTGGGGGCGGGTAGATTTCATGCTGGATGCCAATGGCCAGCCCCATTTCATTGAACTGAATACCGTACCGGGCATGACCGACCACTCGCTCGTTCCCATGGCCGCCAGCGCTTTCGGCTGGCGCTTCGAGGAACTGGTCTTGCGCATTCTGGGCTTGAGTTTTGAGCGTGCCGTATGACCGCCGCCAAACCGCAGCGCGCGCAGGCCGCCCCGTTGCCGCCGCCGTCGCGGAATCTCGCCCGCTGGCTGTGGTTGCCCGTGGTGTTGGCGCTCGCGTTCGGGGGCTGGAATCTGCGTCAAAAATTGCAGGACCCCGACGCGTTTCCCATTCGCAAGATCACAGTCGACGGCGACTTTCGGTATCTGGCACCGGCACCCATGCAGGCCTTGGTGAGTGGCTCTGTGAAGGGCGGCTTCTTTCAGGTCGATGTGGCGGAAATCCGCACCCGCATCCTGCAGGAACCCTGGGTCCGCGATGTGAGCGTGGCGCGCATTTGGCCGGACGCCATTCATGTCAGCGTGATCGAGCAGCAGCCGGTGGCGCGCTGGGGCGCGAACGCTTTGCTCAGCGACAACGCTCAAGTGTTTTCGCCCGCGCTGGCGACATTCCCGAGTGGGCTGGTACAGGTGCACGGTCCGGTGGGCAGCGAAGCAGATGTCTGGTCAACCTATCTGCAGGCGAAGGCCCGGCTGGCCAAGCTCGGGCTGAAGATCAAATCCCTCGAACTCTCCGATCGGCGCGCTTCGCGCATCGATCTGGAAGACGGCACCGTCCTGTTGCTGGGGCGTCATTTTATCGAGGAGCGGCTGGACCGACTGGTACGGGCCTGGCCCCGGATTCTGCGAGAGAACTGGTCCAAGGTCGCCAGCATCGACCTGCGCTATACGAATGGCTTTGCGGTCAAGGAACGCACGCCCTCGGCATTACCGCCCAAAGTGGCCAAACCGGCCAAAGCCCCATGACTTTAAACCTAGCGGAACCCACAGGCTGACACCCACTATGCTCAGGAAGCAGGACAAGAACCTCATCGTCGGACTCGATATCGGCACCTCCAAGGTCGTCGCCTTGGTGGGTGAGATAGGCGAGGACGGTACCGTGGAAGTCATTGGACTCGGCTCGCACCCTTCGCGCGGCCTGAAGAGAGGCGTGGTGGTGAATATCGATTCCACCGTGCAATCGATCCAGCGCGCCGTTGAAGAAGCCGAAATGATGGCCGGCTGTGAAATCAAGGCAGTCTCCGCCGGCATTTCGGGCGGCCATGTGCGCAGCCTGAATTCCAACGGCATCGTGGCCATCAGGGATGGCGAGGTGACTCAGAGCGACAAAGACCGGGTGCTCGACGCGGCCAAGGCGGTGGCCATTCCTTCCGACCAGAAAATCCTCCACGTGCTGGCGCAGGAATACATCATCGACGGTCAGGACGGCATTCGCGAACCCATCGGCATGTCCGGCGTGCGCCTCGAGGCGCGGGTTCATATCGTGACCGGCGCGGAAAGCGCGGCGCAGAACATCATCAAATGCGTCCGGCGCTGTGGTCTGAACGACGACGATCTCATTCTGCAGCAGGTGGCGTCTTCGGCGGCCGTCCTCGCTGAGGATGAAAAAGATCTGGGCGTGTGCCTGTGCGACATCGGCGGCGGGACCACCGATATCGCCGTATTCGTGCATGGCGCCATTCACCACTCGGCGGTCATTCCTATCGCCGGCGATCAGGTGACCAACGACATCGCGGTCGCCCTGCGCACGCCGACTCACCACGCGGAAGATCTGAAGCTCCGCTACGCCTGCGCCATGCCCCAGTTGGCCAATGTGAATGAAACCATTGAAGTGCCCAGCGTCGGCGACCGTGCGCCGCGTCGTCTGGAGCGCCAGACCCTGGCCGAGGTGGTAGAGCCGCGCTACGAAGAACTTTTTGGCCTGGTGCAGGCGGAACTCAAGCGCAGCGGCTTTGAAAACATGATCGCCGCCGGCGTGGTGTTAACCGGTGGTGGTTCCCGCATGGAGGGCGCGATTGAACTCGCTGAAGAGGTTTTCAACATGCCGGTACGACTGGGCATTCCCCAGCATGTTACCGGTCTGGTCGAGGTGGTCCGCAATCCGGTTTATGCCACAGGCGTTGGCCTGTTGCTGGAAGCGGCGCGGAAAGCGAAGGCGGGCCCGGCACAGCGAAATCTCCGACAGGAGCAGGTGGTGGGCGCACTGGAAAGAATGAAGGCCTGGTTTCAAGGGAATTTTTGACATGGCTCGTGCCAGACCCCCGGCTCTCGGGCTTGGGTGTATGGCGGGTCGCACGTCTTTGGTTGATTTAAACGCTGGTATTAACTCGATCGGCCCAAGTCCGCAGCCAACTAAAAGCGGATACAGCCGAAATGATATGGAGGATATGACATGTTTGAAGTGATGGACGCCTATAGCAAATCGGCGGTGATCAAGGTCATCGGTATCGGCGGCGGCGGCGGCAACGCCGTTCAGCACATGGTGGGAGCCAACATCGAAGGCGTGGAATTCATCTGCGCCAATACTGATGCGCAGGCACTGCGTGCCTCGACCGTGAAAACAGTGCTGCAACTCGGCGGCGATATCACTCGCGGCTTGGGTGCCGGCGCTAATCCTGAAGTGGGCCGGCAGGCCGCGCTGGAAGATCGCGACCGCATCAGCGATTTGCTGGAGGGGGCCGATATGGTCTTCATCACCGCCGGCATGGGCGGCGGCACGGGCACCGGGGCGGCGCCCATCGTGGCCGAAATTGCGCGCGAGAAAGGCATTCTCACGGTAGCCGTGGTGACTCGTCCTTTCAGTTTTGAAGGCCCGAAACGGGCCCAATGTGCGGCGCATGGCATCAGGGAGCTGAGCCAGCATGTCGATTCGTTGATTACTGTCCCGAACGAAAAACTGGTTGCCGTGCTGGGGCGCGACATCAGTGTGCTGAACGCATTTAAAGCCGCGAACGATGTGCTGCTGGGCGCAGTCGCCGGTATCGCCGAGCTGATCACAAGCCCCGGCCTTATGAACGTCGACTTTGCTGACGTGCGGACGGTGATGACGGAAATGGGCATGGCGATGATGGGCAGCGGACGCGGTCGCGGACCTTCCCGTGCCACCGATGCCGCCAATGCCGCGATTTCCAGCCCCCTGCTCGAGGACATCAATCTCTCCGGCGCGAAGGGCATTCTGGTCAACATCACCGCCGGCATCGATTTGACCCTCGGCGAGTTTGAAGACGTGGGCAACGTCGTGCGCAGCTTCGCCTCCGAAAACGCCACCGTGGTGGTGGGCACCGTCATCGACCCGTCGAGTGACGGTGAGGTTCGGGTGACCGTGGTGGCGACCGGGATTTCCGGGGACGCCGCGCGCACCAAACAGGACGCTCCGCGCGTCGTTGAAACCCCGCCGGCGGCTGAAATTCGGGAAGTGCCGACGGTGACTCCGCCGATTGTTGTGGTTGCGCCGACGATTGCCGCGAACCCGGAGGCAGTCGCGCCGAGTCAGCCGGAGGCTGCCTATAAAGCGCTCGATGTGCCACCGTTTCTGCGGAATAAGCCGGAGCGACGTGATGCGATCGGAAATTCCGCGCAGCCGCGATCGGGCCCGGACTACCTCGATATCCCGGCCTTCCTGCGGCGACAGGCAGACTGAGCGGTAACCGGCGTTCACCAATGATTCAGCCGGTCGGCACCACAGTGTCGACGGGCTGCATGAACGCCTGCATCTGGTTTTTCGCGAGCCTGACCTCGCGTGGTAACATTCGCCCACTGATGGTCTGGGCAGGAGGAGCAGGGGTCCGATGTTGAATCAACGAACGCTTAAAAATGTCATCCGTGCGACTGGCGTCGGCCTCCACACTGGCAAAAAGGTACTGGTGACGCTAAGGCCCGCCGCAGTCGACAAAGGCATTGTCTTTCGCCGCATCGATTTGGACCCGGTGATGGAAATCCCGGCCCGCGCAGAAAATGTTGGCGACACCAGCCTCTCCACCAGTCTCATCCGTGACGGCGTCCGAATCTCTACTGTCGAGCACCTGCTGTCAGCCTTTGCGGGCCTCGGTATCGACAACGCCTACGTTGATTTGAGCGCCTCTGAAGTGCCGATCATGGATGGGAGCGCGGGACCCTTCGTGTTCTTGCTCCAATCCGCCGGCTTTCAGGAACAGAACGCTCCCAAGCGTTTCATCCGGATCAAAAAAAGTATTTCAGTCAGCGACGGCGACAAATGGGCCCGGTTTGATCCGTTCTCAGGTTTCAAGGTTTCTTTCGCCATCGAATTCGACCATCCGTTCTTTCAGCAAAGCAGCAAGCACGCTGAGATCGACTTCTCCACGACCTCGTTTGTCAAAGAAGTCAGCCGCGCCAGAACTTTCGGCTTTATGCGTGAAGTGGAATGGCTGCGCGGACGCAACCTCGCGCTGGGCGGCAGCTTGGACAATGCGGTCGTCGTTGATGACTACCGCGTGTTGAATGAAGACGGCCTGCGCTATGAGGACGAGTTCGTCAAACACAAAATTCTGGATGCCATTGGCGACCTTTACCTGTTGGGTCACAGCCTCATTGGCGCCTTCCATGGCCACAAGTCAGGCCATGAATTGAACAATCAGTTGTTACGCAAGTTGCTGGCGAGTCAGAGCGCCTGGGAGCAGGTGACCTTTGATGCGCATGAAGATGCGCCCATCGCTTACATGCAGCCGATGCCGGCACACTGAGCGCTCAACCCGGCCCTAGGCCGGGGTGTCCACCCGCACCTGAATCCTTTCGATGTGGGCCAGCGCGGGTGTAGCACGCGCTTGCTCCAGCAGTTCCGGGATCTCATAACGCAAGCGCGTGGCCCAGACTGCGGACTCTGCAATGAGCACGAGCGTGTCGCCGCGCGTGACCGCCACT
This sequence comes from Gammaproteobacteria bacterium, assembly GCA_947450495.1. Taxonomy (GTDB): domain Bacteria; phylum Pseudomonadota; class Gammaproteobacteria. The sequence continues at coordinate 10,023 of CANFVX010000040.1, read as the reverse complement.
TTCACCCGGTCACGCAATAGTTCTGGCAACCACTCGCCCACCGTGCGATCAATCTCCTGCAGTTCGCGCGCGCGCTGTATCAACTGGTTGAGCGCTGGTGTCTCGCTCACGATGGCACCGATCCGGATTGGGTGTTTCATGCTTTGTCGTGGTGTTCCCAAATAAAGTGATTTGCGTTGGTCGCGAATTGGGTTTGTGCCCTTCGGCTGTCACATTAGCCGTCGCAAGCGGTCTGTTACACTAGCGACCCAATTTTACCCCTGCCCCCTAACAGGGCTTGCCCGCCTACAGTCGTTCTCTGAGGACCGTATGACCGATACCGCTGTTTCGCTCCCGCGCCGGTTGCTCCGCGCTCTGTTTGGCAGCCGCAACGACCGTATCCTGCGCAAAATGCGCCGCACTGTAGAGGCGATCAATGCCCGCGAAGCTGAGTTGTCAGCCCTCTCGGACGATGAACTCCGCGCAAAAACCGAAGCCTTTCGGCAGCGCTACGCGAACGGTGAAAGTCTGGATGCGCTGTTGCCAGAAGCGTTCGCGACCGTTAGGGAAGCCGGCCGCCGGGCGCTTAATATGTGCCACTTTGACGTCCAGATGATCGGCGGCATCGTGCTGCATGAAGGGCGCATCGCCGAAATGCGGACCGGTGAAGGTAAAACCCTGGTCGCGACCTTGCCGGTTTACCTCAACGCTCTGACGGGGCGCGGGGTTCACGTGATTACCGTCAACGATTACCTCGCCAGACGCGACTCCGAATGGATCGGTAAGGTCTACCGGTTTCTCGGTCTCAGCGTGGGTTGCGTGCTCTCCGGCATGGAGTCCGAGGAACGCCGTCAGGCTTACGCGGCGGATATCACCTACGGCACCAACAACGAATTCGGCTTTGACTATCTCCGCGACAACATGGTTTTCGCCAAAGACCAGCGCGTGCAACGGGAACTCGTCTACGCGGTGGTCGATGAAGTCGACTCGATTCTGATCGACGAGGCGCGTACCCCACTGATTATTTCTGGCCCGTCCGATGACCGCAGCGATTGGTACACGCGGGTTAACGTGCTGATTCCCAAGCTCGTCCGTCAGCCGGAGGAAGAGGGGGACGGCGACTACTGGGTAGATGAAAAATCCCGTCAGGTTCACATCACGGAAATTGGCCACGAGCACGTGGAAGCCTTGATGTCGGAAGTTGGGCTGCTGGCCGCCGGCGAGAGTCTCTATGGCGTCGCCAATATCGGGCTGATGCATCACCTGAATGCGGCCTTGCGCGCGCATGCCCTCTTTACCCGCGACGTGGACTACGTGGTGAAAGACGGTCAGGTCACGATTGTCGATGAATTCACCGGCCGCACGATGCCGGGTCGCCGCTGGTCTGATGGTTTGCATCAGGCCGTGGAGGCCAAAGAAGGCGTGCCGATCCAGCTCGAGAACCAGACGCTGGCTTCCATCACGTATCAGAACTACTTCCGTATTTACGAAAAACTAGGTGGTATGACCGGTACCGCAGACACCGAGGCCTACGAATTCCAGCAGATCTATGGTTTGGAAGTGGTGGTGATCCCCACCCACCGCCCAATGGTCCGCAAAGATTTTGGCGATATGGTGTTTCTGACGGCGCGCGAAAAATACAAAGCCATCGTTGAGGACATTGCCGATTGCAGAACGCGCCGCCAACCGGTGCTGGTCGGGACTACCTCGATTGAAAGTTCAGAGTTTCTCTCCGAGATGCTGCGCAAGGAAGGCGTTCCGCATCAGGTGCTGAACGCCAAGTTCCATGAAAAAGAGGCGCACATCGTGGCGCAGGCCGGTCGCCCGGGCAGCGTCACGGTGGCCACCAATATGGCCGGTCGAGGCACCGACATTGTCCTGGGCGGCAGTCTGGAAGCCGAATTACAGGCCATGCAAGCCGATAGCAGCGACGCCGAGCGCGAGCAGGTCCGCACCGAGTGGGCGGCTCGGCACGACGAAGTTTTGGCCGTGGGCGGCTTGCATATTGTGGGTACCGAGCGCCACGAGTCCCGCCGCATCGACAACCAGTTACGCGGGCGCGCGGGCCGTCAGGGCGACCCGGGTTCCAGCCGCTTTTATCTGTCGCTCGAAGATAACCTCATGCGGATTTTTGCCTCCGATCGTGTGGCCGGCCTGATGCAGAAACTTGGCATGCAGGAAGGGGAAGCCATCGAGCACCCGTGGGTGACCAAAGCGATCGAAAACGCTCAGCGCAAGGTGGAAGGCCGCAACTTCGACATTCGCAAACAATTGCTGGAGTTCGACGACGTTGCTAACGACCAGCGCAAACATGTCTACGAGCAGCGCCGCGACCTCATGGAGGCGGAAGACATTTCGCAGAATATCGCCGGGATTCGGCATGATGTGGTCAATCAGTTCATCGACACCTACATCCAGCCGGAGAGCTATCCCGAGAACTGGAACATCGATGGTCTCACCGCCTCGCTGCACAGCGAGTACGGGCTGGATATCCGCGTCAACGACTGGATGGCCGCCGAAGAAGAGTTGTCCGAGCGAACCATTCGGGAGCGGGTGCTGGCGGCGATCGAAAATAATTACGCCGAGAAAGAAGCGCAGATTGGCGGCTCCGTGATGCGCGAGTTCGAGCGCTCGGTGATGCTGCAGGTCCTCGACAGCCACTGGAAAGAACACCTCGCTGCGATGGACCACCTGCGCCAGGGCATTCACCTGCGGGGCTATGCGCAAAAAGACCCCAAGCAGGAATACAAGCGCGAATCCTTCGAGATGTTTGCCCGCCTGCTACAGCAAGTGATGCGCGATGTGGTGGGCGTGCTGAGCAAGGTCGAAATCCGCGCCCGAGATGATGTGGCCGAATTCGAGGAGCAACGCCGGCAGGAGGCCGCCCGGCAGCAGGCCGCGCTGCAAGCCAAAATTGACGTGATCGAAGACGAGTCTCCAGCTGACAACTTTGGGGGCAACGAGCCTTACGTCCGTCAGGGTCAGAAGCTGGGACGCAACGACCCTTGCCCCTGCGGTTCAGGCCGCAAGTACAAGCAGTGTCACGGCAAATTGAACTGAGCCGCCTTTACCCGGAGCCCTGTCGATGTCTGAACTCTCACCGGTATCCCTGCCCGTCGCGGGTGTGCGTCTGGCCTGCGTGGCGGCTGGCATTCGTAAAGCCGACCGACCGGATGTGACGCTGATCGAAATTTGCGAGGGCGCGACCGCCGCGGCGGTATTTACGCGCAACGTCTTTTGCGCCGCGCCGGTCACGCTGTGCCGAAGCCATCTGGCGAGCGCGATGCCCCGGTTGCTGGTGATTAATGCCGGGAACGCCAATGCCGGTACCGGTGAACAGGGCTTTGTAGACGCGCGAGCGGTGTGTCGCGAAGCTGCCCATCGACTCCACTGCGCCACCGAGCAGGTCCTGCCCTTTTCCACCGGCGTCATTGGTCAGCGTTTGCCCGCCGAAAAAATCATCGATGTGCTGGACTTGGCCTTGGGGCAACTCAATCAGGACGCCTGGGATGCGGCCGCCCGCGGCATCATGACCACCGATACCGTCCCGAAGTGCTTCTCCACGCAGATCGTGACTGAAGCTGCGACCTATACGGTCACCGGGATCTCCAAAGGCGCCGGCATGATTAAACCTGACATGGCCACCATGCTGGCGTTTATTGCCACCGACGCCCGTGTCAGCGACACCCATCTGCAGGCACTCGTGCGCGACATCGCGGACCGCACCTTCAACCGGATCACCATCGATGGTGATACCTCTACCAATGACAGCTGCGTGTTGGTCGCCACCGGTTGCGCGCCCGGCCCGGCGCTCACCCCGGATTCCGCCCAGTGGACTGCATTTCGCAACGGCGTCGAGCGCGTGTTTGCGGCGCTAGCCCGCGCCATCGTGCGCGATGGTGAAGGCGCGACCAAACTGGTCAGCGTGAAGGTGTCCGGCGGGTTAACCGAAGCTGACTGCCTGCGGGCCGCCTATGCCGTGGCGGAGTCGCCCTTGGTCAAAACCGCGCTGTTCGCCAACGACCCCAACTGGGGCCGAATACTCGCCGCCGTCGGCCGTTCGGGAGCTACCGACTTGCGCTTGCACGAGATTTCGATTGCCGTCGGCGGCGTGCCGATTGTGGCCCAGGGCGAGCCGGTACCGGGTTACGACGAAGCCGATGTCGCGAGCGTGATGAAGGGTGCGGAATATGAAATCACGATCACGATTGGCACCTCGGCGCTCGAAGTCGCCGTGCTGACTTGCGACTTCTCCTACGACTACGTGCGGATAAACGCCGAATATCGCAGCTGAGGCTGGGGTCGGGACTGCGGCGATGTCTGCATCGGGTTCGCGTTCTGCGCTCGACGTGGTGGCCGCCGTCATTCGAGGCGCGGACGGCAGCATTCTGATTAGCCAGCGCGCGGCGCAGGCTGACCAAGGGGGCTTATGGGAGTTTCCCGGCGGCAAGCTTGAAGCCGGCGAGACGCTGTCTGGCGCGCTGCAACGCGAACTCCGGGAAGAACTCGGCATCACGATTCGCAACGCCGTTCCCCTGCTCGAAGTGACCCACGACTATCCCCACCGACGCGTCCGGCTCCATGTCTTTGAGATTACCGCCTGGGATGGCGACGCTTACCCTTGTGAAGGGCAGCCTTTGCGCTGGGTGAGCCCCGAGTCGCTGCGCCATTATGACTTTCCGGCCGCGAATCTGCCCATCATTAGCGCTGCCCGCCTGCCGCGCTGGTGCCTGATTACGCCCGATCCCGATCAAGCCGCAGAGTGGTTGGCACAACTCGAGGCCTGCGTGATTGCCGGCGCGCAGCTGGTGCAAGTACGGGCGTCGGCACTTGGCGTTGAAGCCTACGCGGCGCTAGCGAGCAGGGCGATTGAGATCGTCCACGCGTATGGCGCCCGGATTATCTTGAACGCCGACGCGCAGCTCGCGCTCACACTGGGGGCGGATGGGGTTCACCTCAGCGCTAGCCGCTTGCGGACCCTGTCCGCGCGTCCCTTACCGCGCGATTTGTGGGTGAGCGCTGCGTGTCACGACGAAACTGAACTGGCGCTGGCGCGCGCGGTCGGCGTGGATTTCGCGTTCATCTCGCCAGTGCAGGCCACCAACACCCACCCGCAAGCCTCGCCACTGGGCTGGTCTGCGTTGGGCAGCTTGACGCGCAGGGCTGGTCTGCCGGCGTATGCCCTCGGCGGCTTGGATGCGAATTCAATGACGCCGGCCTTGGCCGCCGGGTGTCTCGGCGTCGCCACCATCAGTGCGGGTTGGCGCGCGCCCGCGACAATGGTGCAAGCCTGCGCGGAGATTTTTCGGGAACGGCCGGCAGCGCTAGAGGCCGCAGCACTGTAGTTCGAAGTGGACCGTCTCGGCAGTTTGCTGGGGGCGGGCCCCCGGCTCCGCAGGACGCATGAACCGCACGGTGAAGCGATGCTTCCCGCCGCTGATTTCGGCGAAGACGGGCTCGTCCGGATTGAGTACCACTCGGACCAGCTGGCAGCTACTGGTGGGCTCCAGCGTCTGTTGATAGAAACCGCCAAATGCCGCGGCCTTCTGGGGCACGGCCGACTCCCGGATCAGGCGCAGACTCAGCGCAACCCCGTCTTCGATCACGCGCAGGTCTTCCATCCATTCATTCAGCTGACCGAGTCGATGCTCATGCGCGCAACTGAGCCAGAAATGAAACGCCGGCAGGTCAAAACTACAGAGTCCGCCCGGGATGGCTAAGCGCTGGCGCACCTGGGTGATGAGTTCGAGTTGGCGCATGCGGGCGCCGGGCTGGCAGGCGCTTGAGCGCAAAATCGACAGCAAGGGCTCGAGGCGTGCCAGCGTGCTATCCAGCATGACCGGGTTAACGCCAGGGTTATTGCGTAAGGCGTTCAGGATCGCAATGTGGCGCTCAATTTCCTTGATGAGTTCTCCTTTGATATCCGCGCGGGACAGTTGGTCGGTGATATCAATGAGGCCTGCCACGGCGTTCCTGGCATCCCACTGGGTTTCCCCTCGCATGCTAATGGCGACTGCGTGAAAGAGGTACTCAAGCCGGAGGAAGCAGCGTATGCGCTCGTTGAGAGGCTGCTCGTACACCGTGCAGGCGCCGGTCTCCGGAAACAATTGCTGTTGGGGGCTCGGACGCACGGTTTGCATGGTGGGTGGTTCTAGCGCGTAACCTCGTCGGCGAGTTGGAGATATCGCGCATGTAAGGCCGCAATCTGTGGCCGCAGAGTCGCGATGTCGCCGGAGTTCTCCAGAACATCGTGGGCGGCCGCGAGACGATCTTCGCGCGAGGCTTGGCTCCGCATAATTGCCGCTACCTCCGGGGCTGTCAATTCATCACGCACCATCACGCGCGCTGTTTGAACTTCGGGGGGGCAATCAATGACCAGCACCCGGTCGACCCGATTGCCGCCGCCTCGTTCTACCAGCAACGGGATACACACGAGACAGTAGGGATAGCCAGCGGCGGCAACCTGTGCGTCGGTGGCCTGACGGATCAGCGGGTGCAAAATGGCTTCCAGACGCAGCCGTAAATCAGGTGTTGCGAAGACCAGCTGCCGGACACGCCGCCGGTCAAGTTGCCCATCTGCCATCAGCACCTCGGGGCCGAAGGCATCGACCACGGCGGCCAGACCCGGCGTGCCGGGCGCCACCACTTCGCGTGCGACCTGATCGGTGTCGACCATCGGCGCGCCTAGTTTCTGAAACTCGCGGCACACGGTGGTTTTACCGCTGCCGATGCCGCCGGTCACACCAACGACGAAAGGGCGCTGCTGGCTCATGGCTGGGCGATGACAAACAGAAACTGGCGAAGCGGGCCGCCCCAGATGAGATACATCCAGCCGGCAACCGCGAGAAAGGGGCCGAAGGGCATGGGCTGGGCGCGATCGTGTCGTCCGAGGCCAATCATGGTCAGCCCGACCAGCGCGCCCACGAAGGCCGAGACCACCACGATGATAGGAAGCGCTTGCCACCCTAGCCATGCGCCGAGCGCGGCGAGCAGTTTGAAATCGCCTTGTCCCATGCCTTCCTTGCCGGTCGCCAGCCGAAACGCGTGAAACACGCACCACAGACTGAGGTAGCCCACCATTGCGCCGACGACGGCTTCCTGAAGACTCACGAAAGTGCCAAACAGATTGGCGACCAGGCCTGCCCACAGCAGCGGCTGATTGATGTCGTCGGGCAGGAGTTGGGTGTCCAGATCGATCATCGACAGCGCTATGAGCGCCCATGACATGCCGGCCGCCAACAGCGCGGCGGCGCTGAATCCAAAATGCCAGGCGACGATCGCACTACTGGCGCCAGCAACGAGCTCGACCAGCGGATAGCGATAAGAAATGCCGCTACAACAGTGTCGGCAACGGCCGAGCAGCAGTAGCCAGCTCAAAATGGGGATGTTGTCCCAGGCCGCAATCGGATGCTCGCAGTGAGGGCAGCGGGAGCGAGGCGTGCTGAGATTGAAGGGCGCTTCGTTTGCTACCGGGGGTGACCCGACCAGTGCGGCGCACTCGTCTCGCCAACCGCGCTCCATCATCAGCGGAAGCCGATGAATCACGACGTTAAGGAAGCTTCCGGTCAATAGCCCAAGCGCTCCGAGAACCAGAGTGAAGGCCGGGGGTGAATGCGCGAGCAAGTGCCAAAGGTCGGCCATCAGGCTTCGGTTCCAGAGCTACTCAAGTCATAGGTCCTGACGTTACCTGACGCCTGACTCAGACCACCTGACCCATCTTGAAGATGGGCAGATACATCGCGATCACCAGTCCACCGATCACGACCCCCAGCACCGCCATGATGATCGGTTCAAGCAAACTGGTCAGGGAGTCGACCGCGTCGTCGACTTCCTGTTCAAACCAGTCAGCGACCTTCCCAAGCATGGCATCCAGCGCGCCGGACTCTTCGCCGATCGCCACCATCTGCACCACCATGTTGGGGAATAGCCCAACGTCTCGCATGGTCACTTGCAGTTGGGTACCCGTCGCGATTTCGTCGCGCATTTTCATGACGGCGTTGTAATACAAGATGTTGCCGCAGGCACCTGCGACCGAGGTCATGGCTTCGACCAGCGGCGTACCCGCCGCGAACATGGTCGCGAGCGTCCGCGCGAAGCGCGCAATGGCAGATTTATTGAGAATGTCGCCCAGTACAGGGATTTTCAGCAGCGCACGGTCGAGAAAATGCGCGAATTTAAGTGACCGCTTTTTCAGTTCCATCAGTCCGAACACGCTACCGCCAATCACTATCAGCAACAGCCACCATTTCTCCTGAAACCACTTCGACATATCAATGACCATACGCGTCAGCGCGGGCAGGTCTGCGCCGAAACTTTTGAACAGATCTTCGAACTGCGGGATGACAAAAATCATCAGGATGCAGGTGATGATGAAAGCCACTACGACAACCGCAATCGGATAAAACATCGCGCCTTTGATTTTGGATTTAAGCGCCTCGGTCTTCTCCATGTAGGTCGCGAGCTTATGCAGGATGTCTTCGAGAATACCGGCGTGCTCGCCGGCGGTGACCAAGCTGACAAACAGCTCGTTGAATTGAATCGGGTGCTTGGCGAGTGATTCCGCCAGCGCGCCGCCCGCTTCAATGTCTGCTTTGATGGAGAGAATCAGCTGCTGCATGGCCTTGTTGGAATGGCCACGACCCACGATTTCGAACGACTGCACCAAGGGCACACCTGAGGACATCATCGTGGCCAGCTGCCGGCAAAAAACCGTGATGTCCTTGGTGGTGATTTTGCCGCCGCTGCTGCCGAACATCTGCTTCGATTTCTTCTTGACCTTCAGCGGGTTCACGCCCTGTCGGCGGAGAATCGATTTGATTACCGTCTCGCTCTGCCCCGACATTTCGCCTTTAACCCGCTTGCCGGAGCGGTCTATGCCTTCCCAGCTGTACATATCCGAGCGGACGACTGCATTGCCCTGAGCCATTACTTACTCCACGGTCACGCGGTTGATTTCGGCAAGGCTGGTCATGCCGAGCCGAGCTTTATTCAGACCGGATTTCCGAATATCCCAAATCCCTTCGGCGTTTGATTGGTCGGCAAGCTGGACCGCGTTGGCGCCTTCAATGATCAAACGCTTCATCGCGTCGGTAACGGGCATCACCTGGTAAATGCCGACGCGTCCCTTGTAGCCGCTGGGGCAGTCGCTGCTGGATCCTGGACCGTATAGCCGGAAACCGGCATTGACGTCTGCTTCTGAAAAACCTTCCTTGAGTAGCGCCTCCGGCGGTGCGTCAATGGGCACGCGCAGGTCGGGTTGTAGCCTTCGCGCCAGACGTTGGGCGGTGATGAGATTGATTGTGGTGGCCACCGCAAACGGCGCGACCCCCATGTCCTGCAGACGTGTCAGGGTCTGCGGACCGTCGTTGGTATGCAGGGTTGACATCACCATGTGACCCGTCTGTGCCGCTTTTACTGCGATTGATGCGGTTTCCAGATCGCGGATCTCGCCAACCAGAATGATGTCCGGGTCCTGACGCAAGAACGCTTTGAGCGCCTTCGGGAAAGTCATCCCGGTGCGTTCATCGACCTGAACCTGATTGACGCCGGGCAGATTGATTTCGACCGGGTCTTCGGCGGTCGAGATATTGATGTCTTCCTGATTGAGGATGTTGATCCCGGTGTACAGGGAAACTGTCTTGCCGCTCCCGGTGGGGCCGGTTACCAGAAACATCCCGTAGGGCTTTTGCAGGTTTTTGAGAAATAACTCTTTCTGGAAGTCCTCGTAGCCGAGCTGGTCGATGTTCAGCGACGCGGCGTCGGAATTGAGGATACGCATGACACATTTCTCGCCGAACAGGGTCGGGCAGGTGTTCACGCGAAAATCGATGGATTTGGTTTTTGACAGCTTGAGCTTGATACGGCCGTCTTGCGGCACCCGACGCTCGGAAACGTCCAGGCGCGCCATCACCTTGATGCGCGCGGCGATCTTGCCCGAGAGCGCCAGCGGTGGCTTGGCAATTTCGGAGAGCATGCCGTCCACCCGAAACCGCACGCGATAGATTTTCTCATAGGGCTCAAAGTGCAGGTCGGATGCCCCACGCT
>CANFVX010000039.1 GCA_947450495.1 Gammaproteobacteria bacterium | reverse complement strand
TTTGCTGTCGGTGCCGCCGGTCATCGTGTCCTTGCCGGCGCCGCCGACGAGGGTATCAACGCCAGCACCACCATTCAGGCTGTCGTTGCCGGCGCCGCCCGCCACGGTGTCGGCGCCGCTGCCGCCCAGCTCGGTATCGTTGCCGGCACCGCCGTCCAGCCGGTCATTGCCCGCGGCGCCGTCCAGACGATTGCCCGCACCGTTGCCCGTGATGCTGTTGTTGCCTCCATTGCCCGTGCCGTTGATGGCCCCGGTGCCGGTCAGCGCGAGGTTCTCGATGTTGGCTTCCAGCGTGTGCGTGACGCTTGCGCGCTCGCTGTCGGTGCCGCTGCCGGTGAGGCCTTCTTCGGTGACGTGATCGCTGGTGGAATCGATGAGATAGGCATCGTTGCCTAAACCGCCGAACATCGTGTCTGCCCCGGTTCCACCGTTCAGCGTGTCGTTGCCTGCGTCGCCTTGCAGGGTGTCGTTGCCGGCACCGCCAATGAGCGTGTCGACACCATTACCACCCACCAAATCATCGGCGCCCGCGCCGCCATCCAGCGTATCGCCGTCGTCACCGCCGAAAAGCTTGTCTGCGCCATCATCGCCGTTCAGGCGATCGATGCCCGCGCCCCCATCAAGCGTGTCATCGCCGAGGCCGCCGTCGACTGAATCGTCGCCCACGCCGCCGTCCAGCGTATCGTCGTCATCGCCGCCGGAGAGACCGTCATCGCCATCACCACCGAGGAGGTAATCGATACCTGAACCCCCATCGATGCTGTCGTCGCCGACTCCGCCGTGGAGGCTGTCGTCACCGCCTGAACCATGCATCCCGCCACCGTCACCAAAGGCGTCCTCCAGCAAGTCTGGCAGTTCAACCAGCGACGCTGGGGTCACTTTGCGGACATCCAAGTCAAGACCGGTGGCGGAAAACAGCACGATCGGCCCCGGATTCTGCGACAAGGTAATGTCTGAGACCGTGCCGGTAAGCCCGCTTAAATCAGTCCCGGAAATCCCATCGAAGGCACCCGTGACGACAAAAAATCCGGTCAAGCTCCCGGCATACGAAAATCGGATCTCGGTCGCCGAGACACTGTCGACGGTAATACTTGAGGCATCGGCGCCGCTGGTGATATCCCAGATATTGAAGAACACATTCAGACTCGCGGCCATTCGGCATTACCCCAGTGTCGGTTTTTGAAGCCCCGAGCGTGGCAGCATCATTTGGGGGACGCGACCACCCGCCTTCAGAACTGTGACGGAATCCCCTAAATGTCGACCGAAACAGCCGCGATTTCCCGCTCAACGCCTCAGGCCACCGCCCCCGCCTGCCGCAGGGCCGCTATTTCTTCCGCGCTACAGTCAAGCGAACGCAGCACTTCGTCGGTGTGTTGACCGAGCATCGGCGCCGGGCGGCGCACGGTGTTGGCTTCGCCGTCGAACACGGCCGCCGGACGCGCCTGTCGCAGGCGGCCGCCCTGCGGGTGATCGTATTCGATGATGCCGTCGGCGTGGGTGCAGCGCTCGTCGCTCAGCACATCGTCCAGCGTGTTCACCCGTGCGCAGGGCACGCCCTCTTCGTCCATGCGCTTCACCACTTCAGCGGTGGTCATGAGGCCGGCGCCTTTGGCGAATTCAGCAAACAGCTCGCTGTAGCGCGCAAAGCGATCGCCGAGCGTCTGGAAGCGTGGGTCGTGCATGAGGTCTGGAATCCCAAGCCCCCGACAGGCCCCCTGAAACTCACCGTCGCCTACCACGATGATGGTCACGAAGCCGTCTTTGGTGGGCAGAAGTCGATAAAAATCGGAAATCAGCGGTTTGCGCTGCACGCCTTCCTCGCCCACAAAGCTGTGGTTCCAGAACACTTCGGGCCACAGGAACTGCAGGCTGGCCGCGAGCATGGAAATTTCCACGTGGTGACCGCCCACCAGCCCGCGGTCGCGCGCGAACAACGCGGCCGTAATCGCTTGCGCCGCCGTCAGCGCGGCCACTTTGTCGCTCGCGATCGTGCGCACCAGCTGCGGCTCGCCGCCCGCGCCCTGGGCGGCGGCAAAGCCGGAGACGGACTGAATCACCGGGTCGTAGACGCGTTGATGCGCGGCCGGCCCGGTGGCGCCGAAGCCGGAAATCGAGACGTAAATGAGCGAGGGATGGAGCTTGTGGAGTTCTTCAAAGCCGTAGCCGCTGCGGTCGAGCGCGCCGGGGCGGGAGTTCTGCACAAACACGTCTGCGGAACGAATGAGCCGCAGCAGGGGTTCGCGCAGCAGCGGGTTCTTAAGGTCGACCGCCATGGATCTTTTATTGCGATTCATCTGCGCGTGGTAGGCGCCAACGCCGCCGCGCGAGCCGCCCACGTGCCGCGCCGGATCGCCAGCGCCGATGGTCTCGAGGCGAATCACGTCTGCCCCCTGATCGGCCAGAATGCCGGTCGCCAGCGGGCCCGAGGCATTGGTGGTGACTTCAATAATACGAATGCCGCGCATGGGTTCCATGAACACTCTCCCCGAACTGTGGTTGATTTGCCCGCCACTATAAGGGCTCAGTCTCCATCACGCCTTACCGGCCGCCGCACAGCGCAGCGCCTCGCCGAGCGTGGCAAAACTCGCTGCCGTCTCCACCAGCGCCAGCACCCCGGCGCGCATCAACTTGCCCTGCACCCGCGCGTTCGCGCCGGCCAATAGCACTCGCACGCCGCGCGTCCGAAAACTCCGGATGACTTCTTCCAGCGTCTGCAAGCCGGTGATGTCGATGAACGGCACCCAGCGCAGATAGAACACCAGCACCCGCGGATCGCCATGCGCCCCGGCGAGCGCGCGCTCGAAGTTCTCCACCGCGCCAAAGAAAAACGGCCCGTCGATGGTGTAAACCAAAGTGTCGCGCGGTAACGCGGTGAGCCCGTGGCGGGCCAATTCGGGACTCAAATCCTCCAGACTCGCCGGGCGCACTTCCACGCTGTCCGCCATCCGGCGCAGGAAATGCAGCGTCGCCAGAATCACCCCGATGTTTACCGCCACCACCAGGTCGGCGAACACCGTGAGCGCAAAAGTCACCAGCAAGATCACCACGTCGGCCCGCGGCGCGCGCCGCACCATCTGCAGGAAGTGTCGGGCCTCGCTCATATTCCAGGCCACCACGAACAGAATGGCGGCCAGCGCGGCGAGCGGCACGTCGGCCGCCAAGGGCGCCAGCACCAGCAGCACCAACACCAGCGTCAGCGCGTGCACGATGCCAGCCAGCGGGCCGGTGGCGCCGTTACGGAAATTGGTCGCCGTGCGGGCAATCGCGCCGGTCGCGGCAAAGCCGCCAAACAGCGGCGCCAGCACATTAGCCAGGCCCTGCCCAATGAGCTCCTGATTGGCGTCGTGGCGAGTGCCCGCCATGCCATCGGCCACCACCGCCGAGAGCAGGGATTCAATCGCGCCCAGCATGGCAATGGTGAAGGCCGGTCCGATGAGTTCGAGCACGCGGTGCCCCGACCATGCGGGCCAGTGGAAGCCCGGCAGGCCCTGCGGGATCGCGCCAAACGCCTCGCCTATCGTGGCCACCCCAGCCAACTTCAGCCGGGCTTCCAGCACTGTGGCCAGCACCAGCACCACCAGCGGTGCCGGCACTTTCTTCAGCAGCGGCAAGCGCGGCCACACCACCAGCACCAGCAGACAGCCGAGCCCCAGCAAGGTCGTTGCCGGATGACACTGCGGGAGGGCCTGTAAGAGTTGCCAGAGCTTCTGGTGAAAGTGGGCGCCCACCGGTGCCGGCAAGCCGGCGAAAGACGCCCACTGCCCCACCCAGATCACCACCGCGATACCGCTGGTAAAGCCCACGATCACCGGATCTGGAATGAAGCGAATAATGGTGCCCAGGCGGGCGAATCCCAGCACCAGCAGCATGCCGCCGGCCATCAGTGTGGCGAGCTGCAAGCCGTCCACCCCGTAGCGGGCGGTGATGCCAGAAAGGATGACGATAAAGGCGCCGGTGGGCCCCGCAATCTGCAGCCGGCTGCCGCCACAGGTGGACACCACCAGTCCGGCGACGATCGCGGTGTAGATGCCCTGCTCGGGCCGCGCGCCCGAGGCAATCGCGAACGCCATGGCGAGTGGCAGGGCTACCACGCCAACGACCAAGCCCGCGAAGATGTTGCGCGCCCAATGCCGCTGCGCGAACAGGCCGCCGCGCCAGGCCTCCACGATCGTCAGCATCTGCCCAACCCTCCAGCCGCGCGATAAGCCGTGCGTCCGGCGTCACCTTAATCTCTTAATCGCGCCGCTCCCTGATCGCGCGACTGATGGCGCACCGGCTGAGCCCGCTCATGCGGCACAATGCGCCCAGCCGGCCGTTCCGCTGGCCGTCTTTCCTCAGGCCCCTTGGGAGTCCCTATGGCTATTTCCCTGCTCGATCTCCTGTTCCTTGGCGCCGGGCTTGTGCTTGGCGTCGCGCTGCTGTGGCTGCTTTCCAGAGGATCGGTGGCGAGCGCGCGCCAGGCGCTGGCCCAAGTCACGGCGCAACTGGCGATAAGCGAGCAGCAGAACACCCAACTGCTGGCCGCCTTGAGCGAGGCGAGCGAAGCGCGGACGCGCCTCGGTGAACGCGCCGAGCGCATCCCCGCGCTGGAACAAAAGCTCGCCGGCCTCGAAGCTGCCCTGCACGAGAAAGAACAGGCGCTGGCCGATCAGCGCGAGAAAAACAGCGGCTTGAACAGCCTGCAACACGCCCAGCTCACGCAACTCGAAGCCCTGCAGCGCGAGCATCAGGCGCTCATCACCACCCTTGCCAGCCGGCAGGAAGAACTCAAAACCCTCGGCGCGCAACTCGCCACCACCACTCAGGCGCTGGAGAGCGAACGCGCGCAGAGCACCGAAAAACTCGCCGTGCTCACGCAGGCGCGCGACAGCCTCACCCACGAATTCAAAACTATCGCGAACGAAATCCTCGACGAGAAAAGCCGCAAGTTCACCGAGCAGAACCAAACCAATCTCGGGCATCTGCTCAATCCGTTGCGCGAACAAATCACCGACTTCCGAAAAAAGGTGGAAGAGGTCTACGTGAACGAAAGCAAAGACCGCTCGGCGCTGAGCGCGGAGGTCGCGCAGTTAAAACTGCTCAACACTACGCTGCATCAGGATGCGCAAAACCTCACCCTCGCGCTCAAGGGCGACCGCAAGGCGCAGGGCAACTGGGGCGAAATTATTCTCGACGACGTGCTGGAAAAAGCGGGCTTGAAGGAAGGCGACCACTACACGCGGCAAAACGCGATGCGGGCTGAAGATGGCAGCTCGATCGTGATCCCCGACGTGGTCATTCGCCTGCCCGGCGAGCGCCAGATCGTGGTCGATTCCAAATTCACGCTGCCCGACTATCGCACCTTCGCTGAGGCCGATGCCGACGACGCTCGCGCGGTCGCGCTCAAGCGTCATCTCACCGCCATTCGCAATCACATCAACGGGCTCTCCGAGAAAAAATACCAAACGCTCTACGAGCTGCAGACACTCGACTTCGTAGTGATGTTTATCCCACTTGAGCCCGCCTTCATGATCGCGGTGACCAACGACGCCGAACTCTTCTCGCACGCCTGGAGCAAGAACGTGCTGCTGGTGAGCCCCAGCACGCTGCTGTTTGTGGTGCGCACGATCGCGCACCTGTGGCGACAAGATGCGCTGAGCCGAAACGCGCGCGAAATCTCAAAAAAAGGCGCCGACCTCTACGACAAAATCGTGGGCTTTACGGTAGACCTCGAGAAAGTGGGCGTGGCGCTAGAAGGCGCGCGCCGCAGCCACGAGGAGGCCTGCAAAAAACTCTTCACCGGCCAAGGCAGCGCGATGCGTCAGGCCGAAATGCTGAAAGAACTGGGCGTTAAGCCGAGCAAGGCGCTTAGCCCCAAATGGAGCAGCACGCTTGAGGATCCGCCTGCCGCACTGCCCGACACCTAGCGCTTACAGCCAGCGCATACGGCCCACTTCAAACCGGTGCGCGAGCAGCGGATGCGTGGGCCAGGCGCGAAGCCGCATCGCCGCGAGACCCGACAGCGTGGGCGTGACGACAGCGCGATAAAGCGTCTCGCCCGCGCTCACCGCCTCGGGCAACAGACGCAGCGAGTCACGCACTTCAAACTGACCCTGCGCGTTCACCACGCCCAACTGACATTCCACGTGCACGTCGGCCGCCGCCAGTTCGCCCAGCGTCACCGCGACCGACAGCGTGAAGCTTGCGCCAGCCGCGAGCATTGCCGGCGGCCCTTCGTTAAGACGCAGCGTTAGCGCCGGCCACAGCAGCGCCACCCGCGCTTTCCAGGCCGCGAGTTCGCGCGCGCCGGCGTGGCCGTTGGCGGCCAGCGTGCGGGCGTGGCGCAGCGCCGGGGCGTAGAACTTTTCGGCGTATTCGATGACCTGCCGCTCGGCGTTAAAGCGCGGCAGCACGGTGCGCTGCGAGGTTTTGGCGAGCTTCACCCAGCCTGCGGAATAGCCGCGGCCGCCGCGATCGAAATAGCAGGGCTTCGCTACCTCAAACAGCAGCCGACAGATTTCATCCGCCTCCAGCCGATTGCGTTCGTGCTCCGGCAACTGAGCGCCCATTGGCGCGACGCCATAGCCGTTGTCGCCGGTAAAGCCTTCCGCCCACCAGCCGTCCAGAATCGATAAATGCACGGCGCCGTTCATTGCGGCTTTCATCCCCGATGTGCCACTCGCTTCCAGCGGGTATTCCGGGTTGTTGAGCCAGATATCGACGCCCGTCACCAGCCGCCGCGCGAGCGAAATATCGTAGTTCTCCACCAGAAACAGCCGCCCGGCAAACGCCGGCTGCATGGAGAATTCGTGCAGCTGGCGAATCAGCGCCTGCCCGCCCACATCGCGCACATGGGCTTTGCCGGCGAAGATCAGAATGACCGGCCGCTCGTCGTCGTTCAGCAAGCGCGCGAGGCGCTCGGGATCGGTCAGCAACAGCGTGGCGCGCTTGTAGGTGGCGAAGCGCCGCGCGAAACCGACGATTAAGGGATCGCGCTCGGCGGAGAGTGTCTGCAAGCGCCGCGCGATGTCAGCGGGCGAGAGCCCGTTGCGCGCGTACTGTCGCGTGAGGCGTTCACGTAAATCCTGCAGGAGGTCGAGTTTGAGCAGCTGACGCACGCTCCACCAGGTGTGGTCCGGCAGTTCGTCGATGCGCGCCCAGAACTCGGCGTTGCACAGTTCGTTGCGCCATTGGCGGCCAAAGCGCAGGTCGAACAAATTGACCCAGGCGGTGGCGAGATAGGTGTGCGTGTGCACGCCGTTGGTGACGTGCGACATCGGATTTTCGTGCGGCGCGATCTCCGGCCAGATGAAGCGCTCGTTGCTGGCGGCCACGCCTTCGTGCACCGCGCTCACGCCGTTGTGAAAGCGCGAACCGCGAATGGCCAGCGAGGTTTGGTTAAACCCCAGCGCATTCTGCGGGCTCTCGCCCAGCGCAAACACGGTTTGCTCGGGCACGCCCAAATCCGCCAATAGCCGGGGGAAATAATGCCGCATGAGATCGTGCGGAAAGACATCGTGGCCGGCGGGCACCGGCGTGTGGGTGGTGAACACCGTCGCTGCCGCCACCTGCTCCAGCGCGCTGTGAAAATCGAGTCCGTCGCGCACCAACTCTCGCAGCCGCTCCAGCACCATGAACGCGGCGTGGCCTTCGTTCACATGCCACACGCCGGGCGCGAGCTTGAGCGCCCGGAGCGCGCGCGCGCCGCCCATGCCGAGCACGATTTCCTGCGCGATGCGGGTCTCGAGCCCGCCGCCATAAAGCTCTTTGGTGATCTGGCGGTCGTCTGGCGTGTTCGATTCCAGATCGGTGTCGAGCAGGATGATCCGGATGTCGCCGAGCAGGCCGATCCACGCCCGGATCGCCACATCGCGACCCAGTAAATCCACGTGCAGGCGCAGCGGTGCGCCGGCCTCATCCAGCGCTTCGTTGAACGCGAGGTCGGCGCCGTGCACCGGCAGGTAGTGCACCTGTTGCTGGCCGTCGGCGTCGATTTCCTGCTTGAGATAGCCGGCGCGATAAAACAGCCCGACCGCGACAAACGGCAGACGCAAATCACCCGCCGCCTTGCAGTGGTCGCCTGCCAGCACGCCCAAGCCGCCGGCGTAGAGCGGCAGGCTTTCGTGCAAACCGTACTCGGCGCAGAAGTACGCGATGAGGTCGGATTCGGCATCGAACAGCTGGCGCACCCGCAGATCGCGCGGCTTTTGCAGATAGCTGGCGTGGCCGGAGAGCACCGACTGGTATTCCTGCAGGAAGACCGCATTGGCTGCCGCAGCCTCCAGCCGGTCCTGACCCACGCGGCGCAGAAACATCTTGGGATTGTGTCCGCAGGCGGTCCACAGCTCACGGTCGAGATTGCTGAAAAGATCCTGAATGCGCCGGTCCCAAGTGTAGGAGAGGTCGTTCGCCAACTCGTGCAGTCGCGCCAGCGCGGCCGGCATCACCGGCTGGATTTCAAACTGGAAATGGGTCGGTGCGGTGTCCTGCATGGGCTACTCCGAATCTGGATTTGAGGGCACTAAAAGCCGGGGCGCAGGCGGCCATCAAAAGCCCCGAAGGCGCGAGGTTTGCCGTTATCATCGCGACATGACTCGCGTGCTCTTTGTCTCTGCCGAAGCCTCACCCTACGCGCAAACCGGCGGACTGGGCGAAGTCTGCGGCAGTCTCCCGAAGCAGCTCGCGCAGCTGGGCTGCGAGGTGCGCCTGCTCCTGCCGGCCTATGGTGCGCTGAAAGCGCGCTTGCCGAACCTGCATCACGCAAGAACTTTGCAGGTGGCAGGTCATCCCGAACCCTGCGCGCTGCTCACGCTTACTCTCGAGCCCGGACTCGAACTGTGGCTGCTCGATGCACCGCGTTTTTTTGATCGACCCGGCGGCCCTTACACCGACGAAGCCGGTCGCGACTGGCACGATAATCCGCACCGCTTTGCCTGCTTCTCGCGCGCCGCCGCGCAGTTAGCCGTAAGTCCTGAATGGCGGGCGGATATCGTGCACTGCCACGACTGGCAAACCGGCCTCGTGCCAGCCTGGCTCAAACGCGAACCCACAGCGCCGGCCAGCGTGTTCACGATTCACAATCTCGCCTATCCCGGCCGTTGCGACCGCAGCACCTTCGAGCAACTCGGGCTGCCCCCGGAGTGGTGGGACTGGCAGCGTCTCGAATTCCACGACAGCTGCGCGTTTATCAAAGGCGGGCTGGTGTACGCCGATCGCCTGACGACCGTCAGCCCCACCTACGCGCAGGAGATCCTCACGCCAGCATTTGGTCAGGGGCTCGATGGCCTGCTACGGCACCGGGCGGCCGACCTGCACGGCATTTTGAACGGCATCGACGACGTGGTCTGGAACCCCGCGCAAGACGGCTACCTGCACGCGCCATTTGCCACCGAACAGTGGGCGACGCGCGCGGCGAACAAAGCCTTTCTCCAGCACCGCTTCGAACTCAGCGTGGACCCGAACCGCTGCCTCTTGGGGGTGGTGAGCCGACTGACCGACCAAAAAGGCATCGACCTGCTGCTGGCGGCGCTGCGCGATCCGGCCACCGCCGATTTGCAGTGCGTGATGCTGGGCAGCGGCGATCCCTGGCTGGAACAAGCAATCCGCGCGCTGGCGCAGGAGTTCCCGCGACGGATTGCCGCGCACTTCGGCTACGACACCGCGCTATCGCATCAGGTGTTCGCCAGCGCGGACGCGTTTGTAATGCCCTCGCGCTTCGAGCCCTGCGGGCTGTCGCAGTTCTACAGCCTGCGCTACGGCGCGGTGCCCGTGGTTCGCCGCACCGGCGGGCTGGCGGATAGCGTGTTTGAAAGCGACGACGGCAACGGTTTTGTGTTCGATGACGCGAGCACGCCCGCGCTGCTCGCCGCCTTGCAGCGCATGCACGAGAGCTACCGGGATCCCGCGCGCTGGCAGGCGCGCCAGGCGCGCGGCATGGCGGCAGATTTCTCCTGGGCGCGCAGCGCGCGGGCCTATTTAGCACTCTACAAATCACTCCTCTGAGCTTCACGAGGCCAGACCAGATGAGCTTACCCACCCTGAGCGAAATCGAAGCGGCGGCCGCGATCATCCGCCCCTGGTGTCCGCCTACGCCGCAGTACGCCTGGCCGCTGCTGGCGGCCCGCGCCGGCTGCGAGGTGTGGGTGAAACATGAAAACCAGACGCCCATCGGCGCTTTCAAGCTGCGCGGCGGGCTGTACTACCTGCACCGCCTGCGCGCGAGCGGCCGGCGCTGCAAGGGCCTCATCAGCGCCACCCGCGGCAATCACGGTCAAAGCCTCGCGCTGGCCGGCAGGGCCTTCGGCGTGCCGGTTCATATCGTGGTGCCACACGGCAATTCGGTGGAGAAAAACGCCGCGATGCGTGCGCTGGGCGCGAACCTGCTGGAAATCGGCGACGACTATGAGGACGCGCGCCTCGCCGCCGAATCACTCGCCGCCGAGCGCAGTCTGGAGATGGTGAGTTCGTTTAATCTCACACTGGTCTGCGGCGTGGCCACCTACGCGCTGGAATTTTTCCGCCACTGCCCGCCGCTTGAACGAGTGTATGTGGGCATTGGACTGGGTTCGGGCGCCAGCGGCCTTATTGCCGCGCGCGACGCGCTCGGCCTCAACACGGAGATAGTCGGCGTGGTGGCCGAAGGCGCGCCGTGCTACGCCCTCTCGCTCGCCGCCGGCGCCCCGGTCGCCACCGCACAAGCGCTGACCATTGCCGATGGACTCGCCTGCCGCTCGCCCTCACCCGCCGCCTTGCAAATTCTTGAATCGGGACTTGCGCGGATCGTGCAGGTTTCAGACACGCAGATTAAGGCCGCGATGCGGGCCTATTACACCGACACGCACAATCTTGCCGAGGGTGCTGGCGCGGCCGCGCTCGCGGCCTTGTTGCTGGATAGCGGCACGCGCCCCGGCGGGCGCGTTGGCGTGGTGTTAAGCGGCGGGAACGTGGATGCGGCGGTCTTCGCGGAAGTGCTGCGCGAGGCCTGAGACCCCGGGTTTATTTGCGATCGCTGGCGGGAGATTTTTCCAGGGCAGCTTCCAGCTCGTCTTTCAGCACGCGGCGACCTTCGTACTCCACCTGATCGGCTTCCTTCATGCAGTAGTCAGCACCGCTCGCGCGCTGCATCTTGCAGATCTGGCGGCGACGTTCCACTTTGGCGTTGAGGATTTCGAGCTTCGCGTTATAGCGATCGCGCGGCGTCTCGAGGCGCGTCACGTGGGTACGCTTGGTTTTGTAATCTTCCTCGTCGTCGTTGTCGTCGTAGTCGTCGGCAAACGCGTGCACCGCCGGCAGTACCAGCAGGCCACACAGCAGCACCAGCAGTCGAGCAAAGGTAGACATGGTCGCATCCTTCAGGGGAGAGGCCGCAATTCTACGCAGGCCGCGCGCAAAATCATTCAGCCCGCGTGCGACGGGTGGACAAATCCCCCCGGCTGGGTTCAAGTGCCGGCATGAATCCGCCCCTTCGCCCGTGGCTTTTTACTCTCATCTGGCTGGCTGGCCCGCAGGCGCTGGCGGGTGATATTTTTCGCTGGCAAGACCGCTACGGCGTGGCGCATTTTGGCGATCGACCGCCCGCAGGGGTCGCCGCCGGCAAGGTCGTGCTGCCCGCTTTTCCCGCAGCCCTTCAGGCCGCCACGCCCCCGATGCCGGCACCGGCCAGCGCATCGCCGACAAGCCCGACACCGGTGGTCGATCTGCGTCCGGCCTGCGACCGCGCGCGCTGGGCGCTGGCGGCGTTACAAACGCAGCGACCGGTCTATCGCGACGGCAACGGGATATACCGCGTGAAGCGGCCGCCGCGCCAGCCGGATGGGTATGCCGGACCGCGCACCTATCTCTCGGACGCAGAGCGCAGCGCCGAAATCACCCGCCAGCAGGCGGCGCGGGAGACCGCGTGCGCCGCGTATCCGGAACTGCAGGATCCGGCCCTTGCAGAGCAGGACCTGATTCGCGCCGAGCACTGCGAAGCGGCGCTGGCGCACTGGCAGGACCTCACGCGCGAGAATGCCCGGGCCGGCGACGATGAGCGCGAACGCGCACTGGGTGCAATCAAAGCCGATTGCGAAGCCCGGTAATGGACTTCCCCCGGCTGCATCAGCCACTGCGGGCCGTGGTGGTGGGGGCGAACGGCGGCATTGGCCATGCGCTCTGCGAGGCGCTGGCCGAGCGCCCGCAGGTCGCGCAGATCTACGCCTTCTCCCGCCAGCCGCCACGCATCGACCATCCCAAGCTCATCGGCGGGGTGCTGGAACTGGCCGACGAATCGAGCATCAGCGCGGCCGCGAGCCTGGCCGCCGCCGACGGCCCGCTCGATTTGGTCATACTGGCCACCGGCCTGCTGCACGCGGCGGGCGTCGCGCCGGAGAAACGCTGGGAGTCGCTCGACGCGGCGGTGCTCAGCCAACTTTTTCTCAGCAATAGCATCGGCCCGGCGTTATGCGCCAAACACTTTCTGCCCCACCTGCGGCAAGACACGCCCAGCGTGTTCGCCGCGCTGTCGGCGCGGGTGGGCAGCATCGGGGATAATCGCAGCGGCGGCTGGTACGGCTATCGGGCCTCGAAGGCGGCGCTCAATATGCTGTTGCGCACGCTGGCGCTGGAGCTGGCGCGACGGAACCCGAAGGCAGTTTGTGTGGGCCTGCATCCGGGCACGGTGGATACACCGCTGTCGCGGCCTTTTCAAACCCGGGTGCCATCGGCGCAGCTGTTTACCCCGGCCCGTGCGGCGCAGGCGCTGCTCACAGTTTGTGCCCAGCTCGAGACCCGCCACAGCGGGCAAGTGCTGGCCTGGGACGGCAGTCCCATCATTCCCTGAAGGAGATCCCCATGCCGCGCATCGGCGACAAAACACCGTGTTTCGCGCTCCTCATGCTGAGCTTGAGCGCCTGCAGTCCGAGCAGTCCGCCCAACCCGGCCCCCGCGCCCAATATCGAACAGAAAACGCAGGCCAAGGTGGAAAGCGCGATCGACGCCAATACCAAAACGCTGGACGCGGCGATCGACGCCCAGAGCGCTGGGGATGAGACGCCCCCGCACCAGTAACGCTTGATGACTCAGCACGACCTATTAATCAGCGCCGCCGCCGAGGCCCTCTGCCGGGGCGAACTGGTGGCCTTCCCCACCGAAACCGTCTACGGCCTCGGCGCCAATGCGGCCGACGAGGCCGCCATCGCCAGGCTCTACGCGGCCAAAGGTCGTCCAACGAACCATCCGGTCATCGTGCATATCGCGCGGTTTGAACACCTCCAACACTGGGTGCGCGAGATCCCGCCGGCCGCCCGCGTGCTCGCGGCAGCGTGCTGGCCGGGACCGCTGACCCTGGTGCTGCCGCGCGCGCCGCACGTGCTGCACAGCATCACCGGCGGCCAGGACACGGTCGCGGTGCGCTGCCCCTCGCATCCGCTCGCCATCGCGTTGCTGGAGGCCTGCGCGGCGCGCGGGGTGTGGGGTCTGGTCGCCCCCTCCGCCAATCGCTTTGGCCGCATCAGCCCCACCACCGCCGCGCATGTGACGGCGGAGTTCGGCGCGACGCTGGCCCAGGTTCTCGACGGCGGTCCCTGCGCGGTCGGCATCGAGTCGACCATCGTCGATGTGTCGGGCGCCACGCCGCGCGTGCTGCGTCCCGGTATGTTGAGCGCGGATCGGATCGCGAACCTGCTGGCGATGCCGCTGGGCGCCGCCGATGCCGCCGCGCCGCGGGTTTCAGGTGGCCTCGCGGCGCACTACGCCCCGCGCACGCCCTTACGCCTGCTGGATGCGGCCGGCTGCGGCGCCCACGCCGCCGCGCTCATCAGGCTCGGCCACAGGGTCGCGGTACTCGCCAGTGCGGGCGTGCTGGCGGGACTCGGCAAGGATTGCGAAACACTGCCGGCAGCGGACGTGCCCGCCGCTTATGCGCAGACCTTGTATGCCAATTTGCGGACGCTGGACGCGCTCGGCTGCGCGGAAATTCTGGTGGAACAACCGCCGCCGGGCCCGGAGTGGGCTGGCATCCACGACCGCCTCAAGCGGGCGGCCAGCGGCGCCGGCCCGTCAGACGCCGGCTAGCGGGCAGACCTCAGGCGCTCGTGCCTCGGAGCGCCAGCATCGTCATCAACAACTGCTGAAGTTCCTCCACCGGCACCGGTTTCGGGAAAAGACGACGAACCCCGGCCAGCTGCAGCGCCTGCTCGTCGGGCGGCTCGCCGGCCCCGGTGCACATCACGAAAGGCAAACCCGGATAGCGGGACTGAATGGCGCTCGCCAGTTCCAGCCCTGTCATGTTAGGCATCATGAAATCGGAAACGACGGCGTCAAACGGCGGGGTGGCTGAGGCCAGCGCAGCGAGGGCGTCGCGGCCGTTATCAAAGACTTCCACCGTGTACCCATCAAGCCGCAGCATCTCGCTCAAGAACGCGGCCACCCAGGGTTCATCGTCCACCACCAGCAGCTTGCCGCGAACCGGCCGCTCGCCCGCCGAGTCCGCCAGGGGCGCATCGGCTGGCGCTTCCGGGGGGGCGGGAACCGCGACACCCGGCAGCAGAATGTCGAACTGCGTCCCGACCCCCGGCTGACTGGACACCAGCACATGACCGCCGTTGCGATGGACGATGCCGTCCACCATCGACAGGCCAATGCCAGTGCCCTCGCCCACGGCTTTGGTGGTGAAAAACGGGTCGAAAATGCGCTCCAGCGTTGCCGCCGGAATGCCGCTGCCGGAGTCGGCAACGGCGAGCGTCACAAACTCACCGTTGAGGCTCTCGTGACAGCTGGCGCAGAAGCGATCGGCGTAGCGCCGCTGTGCCATCGACACCGCAATCTCGCCATGACCGGGCGTGGCGTCACGGCTATTGACCACCAGATTCACCAACACCTGGTGGAGGTCGATGGGGTCAACCGAGATTCTCGGCAGCGCAGGGTCGAGTGCCAGCGTGAGATTGAGCCGCGAGGGAATAATGGATTTCAGCATTTGGAAGGCATCTTCCAGCACCGGCACCGGCTCCACCGCCAGTACCACCGATACCGCAGGAGAGCGCCGGCTAAAGCTCATCATTTTCTGAACCAGATCGCGCCCGCGTTCGCCGGCCGCGCTGATGATGCTGAGATATTCGGCGGCTTTCTCGTCGTCCTTGACGGCCGTTAACTGCCGCGCCAGCCAGGCATAGCCCATCATGCTGGCCAGGATATTGTTGAAATCATGCGCGATGCCGCCGGTGAGTTGGCCGAGGGCGTCCATCTTCTGCGCCTGCTGGAGTTGCTTGAGCGCATGCAGCCGCTGTTCCTCGGCGACATGACGGTCGGTGACGTTGCGAATCAGGGTCAGGGTCTGGTGCTCGCCATAGGGCACCATCCGATACTCGCGAAATTGCTGACCTTTCTGCGGGTGCTCGAGTCGATACTCACCCTGCACGATCCGCCGCCGTCCCAAAACCTCGGCCTGCGCCGCTGTCAGCGCGGCCACCGCGTCGGGCGGCAACATCTGATCCAGCGTCATGCCGATCGCGCCCGGGGGGAGCAACCAGTCTTCGGGGCGCGCGGCATGAAAGTCCACGAGTCGGCCATCGCGTTCGTGAATACAGAGCATGTCCGGAACCGCGCCGAGCAAGGCGCGCTGGCGCATTTCGCTGGCGCCGAGCGCGCTTTCCGCCAGCTTTTGCGGGTGCACGTCGAGATGAATCCCGCCGACTTCCAGCGGCTTGCCGTCGGGACTCTTCCGGGTCACCAGACCCCGGTCGAGGATCCAGCGATAGTCGCCATCGGCCGCGCGCAGGCGGTATTCGTTGTTCCAGTGGGTGAGTTCACCCGACAGCAGCTGGGCGGCAGCTTCCTGTAGCGCCACCGCATCTTCCGGGTGCAAGAGATCTGCCCAGACATCAATCGTGAATTCAAAAGCGTTATCGGGGTAACCCAGCATCGACCACCAGCGGTGGTCGAGCGTGAACACATTGCGCGTGACGTCCCAGACGTAGGTGGCCACTTCGGCGCTGTCGAGCAGGCGCTCGGTGCGTATCTGGTTTTCGCGCAAGGCCTGCTCGGATTGCCGAATCCGCTGCTCGGTGAGGTCGTAGAGCGTGAGGATCGCGCGCGGTCGGCGGTCTTTGGTAAACACCCGTCGCAGTTCACAGCGATACAGGCCGCGCCCGCGGGCGGTCTCAATTTCGCGCTCGAACACGAGCTGGCTCTGCTCGTCCAGCAGACGCGGCCAGGCCAGCAGACTGCCGTCGGTTGGCAAGAGCAGATTGAGATTATCGAGTTCGTGACGTTCGCTTAAGCGGCGAAACGCGGGATTGCCGCTGACCAGCGTGCCGTCCATTTCGTAGAGGCCAATGGTCAGCGTGTAGTCGGAGGCAAAGGCCAGCATTTCCTCGGCGGGCGGCTCGGCCTGCGCCTCAATCAGCAGCGCCTTGCGCCCGTCGGCCAGGGTCACCAGATGATGGCTTTGGTAGAAACGCCGGGTGGTGCCGCGCGGGTCTAGCGTCACCCACACCGCAATATGCTCGCCCTCTTCCACGCGCCGGAGATAGTCGTTGAGCAAGGTGTAGACGGCTTCCGACTGGGTGGCCGCGACATCGCGACATTGCAACTCCACCACGCTCGGCGCCCGCCAGATCTCAAGCCCGGTGGGGTTGGCCCACAGACACTGGCAGCGCTCGGGGTCGAACACCCACACCGGGGTATCGATAAATTTCAGACCGCTGAATTGCCGCTCGAGGTCGTCGAGCACGATGCGGTCGACCGGATCGTTCTGCTGATAACGGCGCGCGCTACGCCAATCGTCGGTTCCGGCAGCATCCCTTGC
>CANFVX010000038.1 GCA_947450495.1 Gammaproteobacteria bacterium | reverse complement strand
CTTCTCCGCGCTCAGGCCTGCGCCTGAGTCGTCTTGGGTCCGTCGCGGCAGGTCCAGACTGCGCTGTAGCAGTTTGGCCAGATAGCCCAGGCCCAGCGCTTCCACTTGCGTAAAGGCCGAGCCGGGCAAGCGCTGAAACGGGCCAAGGCTGGCGTGGGCGGCCAACCGGTCCTTGCGTTGTGCGGCGAGTAACCGATCTTCTTCTGGTCGGCCGCAACTGTCGGTCACGCTCAGCGTGGGCGCGAGCAGCCCGGGCAAGAGGGGCTGCATGGCTGTGGTGCCCAAGGGCGTATAGGCCAGCGGCAGGCCGAAGAAGCCGGCGAAGCCGCGGGTCTCGATGCTGTGGTCGGCGGCCTCGAGCGCCCGCCGGAAGACCTCCGATCGCACGTCAATACAGAACACGGCCTGACAGCTTGCAGCGGTTTGTGCCTGCGTCGCCGCGCGCGGCAGGAGGGCGCGCGCCAGCGGCTGCTGGTAGGCGATTTCCTGCGCCCGCTGCCAGACCTGCACCGCCCGGACGGATGGTTGCGCAGCGGCGATCTCCCGCTCCGACCACTGGGTTTGCCACTCGTGCCATGCGGAGTTGTGGCCGCGATCGCCGTCGTCGAGCAGACACTGCCACGCCAGCAGGATGGCCAGCAGTTCAAGCATGTGCGGATCATCTTTGCCGACCAGACGCGCCTGCCACCGCAGATAGGCGCACCACGCCGCCCAGCCCCCAAGACTCAGCAAGAGTCGCTGGAATAGCGGCACGAGCCGCGAGGCAGGAACATCCAGCGCGTTGACGGCGTGGGCCAACAAAGCCTCAGGGTCTGGCGGCAAGCGCGCGGCCCGTTGCCGAATGGCGGGGGCTTGCATCAACACCGCAACGCTATGGTCGTGCGCCATCGCTGTGCGCCAGGCGGCGTAGAACCCGTCGGCGCGGGTGGGCTGCCAATCGGCCTGGTTGCGGTCGAACCACGCCGCACAAAACTGGGTGAGCTGTTGGGTGATCGTGTCTCGCCACAGGGGGCCGCGCCATCCTGTCGCCCGCGCATCCAGCAGATCTGAAAGCAAGGGCAGCGCAGGCTCGATTGGCATACCTGCGTCCATCCTCAGAAGTGCCGAGACCTCTGCACTTGAGCCACTTTCGGCGAGCGCCGCGTGCAGATTCTCGTCCGAGATTTCCCCCTGTGCGTAGCGGCTCAGGTAGTAGTCCGGCGCCATCTGGAGCGGACTGCCGGCCAGCAGTGCGAGCTGCCCGCTGACCGCCTCAAAAGTCTGAGGCAACCAGCCCCAGTAGGGGTTCACCGCAATCTGTTGGTCCAGCGGCCAGCAGGGCGCCATGCTTTCGCAAGCGGTCTCCACAGCCTTGGACAGGGAATCCGGCCGCAGCGCGGACTCGAGTGTGCGGGCGTGATTCATGCGGGATCTCCTTTTGTGGCAGACGCGGGCCGCGACGCGGCGGTCTTCAGCAAGCTACCGCGCGGCAGCGGCCACAGGCTGAAGCTGAGGCGGGTGAATCGCTCATCCAGAAAAAATCCTCCGTAGGCCCAGGGATACAGGCGCGTCGCGAGTCGGCCTTGCGGAAAGGCTTTCAGCCAGCTTTGCACGCCGTAGAGCGCGAGTAGACAACTCCCCGCCCAGATGGCCACCGCCACGCCAGGCGCTGGCAGCGCCGTAGGCACGAGTTCGCCGAAAGCCGCATGCCAGAGCAGGTACAGCGGGCACAGCGCCATGAGCACGAGGAGATTCCACCCCCCGACCCGAGCCGGTGCACCTGGCACGGGCCACAGCAGCGTCGCCAATCCGATGCCGGTCAGCAGCACCGCAACCGGGGCCAGCGGCAATTCTCCCAGCCACAGCTGTCCGGCCTGGCTTGTGAGGAACACCGCCGCCACCGCCACCGGCAGCGCAAGCAGTCGCTGCGTAAGGGCTTGCCAGCCGTGGGCCACCGGCGGCGAGTAGAGCGCATGCTCGCGGGCCACGAGGACGGCCTCGCCGGCAGTCAGGAAGGCATGAGCCTTGTAGAGAGAATGGGAGACCAGATGGAGCAGGGCGAGGTCGTAAAGCCCGAGTCCGCATTCCATCAGCATGAAACCCATCTGTGCGCAGGTTGACCACGCCAGCCTGACCTTGATGCTGATGCGGGTCATCATGACCACGCCGGCCAACACGGCGGTAAGGCTGCCGCTTGCCACCAGTATGGCTTGTGCGACCGGCGTCGCGCTGAGCGCCTCCGCCAGTCGAATCAGCACCATGCCGCCGATGTTCACGATTCCCGCGTGCAGCAAGGCCGAGACCGGGGTGGGCGCCTCCATGACCTGAATCAGCCAGCCGTGCAGCGGCAGCTGCGCCGATTTGAGAATTACCGCGAGCGCGATGAACGTGACCGCCACTTGCAGCGCCGGCGTGAGTTGTTCCGCGTGCCGGACTGCGCCATTGATGTCGGCCAGCCACAGGCTGCCAATCTCGCCGTGCAGGAGCAGCAGCGCACAGACCAAAAAAACTTCCGCGAGGCGGCTGACCAGAAATTTCTTGTGGGCTGCGATCTGCGCAGGCAAGCGGTCGCGATAGAAGGTAAGCAGGTGATGGAGTCCAAGACTGGATGCCGTCCACGCTGCGACCAGTAGTCCGAGGTGGTCTGCAAGGACCACGGTGCCTACCGCCGATAGCGTCAGCAGCAGGGCCACTACATAGCGCTGCTGTCCCGCCTCGCCGGTGAGATAGTGCTGGGAAAATCGCGTGATGATGCAGCCGAGCACCGCAATCAGCAGCGCGACTGCCAGCCCTGCGCCATCGTGAGTCGCCTCGTGGTTGATGAGCGCTACCACTACCGCGCCAGAGATGCCGATCAAGCCTGCGAGCGCGCCAAGTTGGGCAATCCCCCATCTGCGGCTTGGGGTCGCGAGGGTTAGCGCTGCGGAGAGCAGATAGCTCAGCGGCAGACTCCACGCGAGGAAGCTTGAACTCTCGGACATGCGCTGCGCTCTTCTGCCGGTAACGATGCACGCATGGTGCCGGCCGGGAAAAGATTATTAAAATCGATTGATAAAAACGTTATGTTCTTTTTATGAGAATAAAGTCTCTCCGCCAGCTCAACTTCCATCACCTGCATTACTTCTGGGTCGTGGCCCGCGAAGGCCACCTCACGCGCGCCGCCCAGCAGTTGCACGTTTCGCAGTCCGCGCTTTCTTCGCAAATCAGGGAACTCGAATCACAGCTCGGTCACGCGCTGTTTCTGCGCGAAGGTCGCGCACTGCGTCTGACTGAATTCGGCGTGCTGGCATTGGGCTATGCCGACGGGATATTTAGTCTAGGATCGGAACTGGTGGCGACCGCCAAGGGCGGCGCCGGGTTGCAGGCGCAACATTTGCGCGTGGGCGCGGTCGCGACCTTGTCGAGAAATTTTCAGGACAATTTTCTGCGCCCCGTGCTCGGGATGCCGGATATCCGGCTCACGCTGGAGTCGGCCAGTCTTGAAGAGTTGCTGGAGCGCCTGCGTGCGCACCGGCTCGATTTGATTCTCTCCAATCGATCCGTCACTGCCGATGCCCAGCAGCGCTGGCGCTGCCGGCGCGTCTCACGTCAAAGCGTGTGTCTGGTGGGACCGCCTCGACGTGGGCGCAAGGCTTTCAGATTTCCAGAAGATCTTAACGATGCACTACTGTTACTGCCGGGTCGTAGCAGTGACATCCGGAGCCAGTTCGATTTGCTCTGCGAGGAGCTGGGGATCAGCGTGCGTCCGTACGCCGAAGTCGACGACATGGCGATGTTGCGCCTGATGGCGCGCGATTCCGGCGGCGTGACGCTGGTGCCGGAAGTCGTCGTGCAGGATGAGCTGAAGACGCGAGTGCTCCAGAAATACTGCGAGATTCCTCGTGTCTACGAGAACTTCTACGCCATCACTATGCGCCGTCATTTTCAGTCGGCGGTGATGAAAGCGTTGCTGGCGGGGGATTGAGAGCGCGTTCAGGTCTTCTGTGGCGAAGTGGCTTCTTTTTGATAACGGTGTCGACGGTGAGTCGACGCTTTTTTTTGGTGTTGGCTGCAGTGATGACGGGCTTTGGCACCCGCCGCCGCAACGCTACTGTTCATCAGTACGACAGTCCCTTAGGCGCTGGCCGGGAAAAGTTTGTCGTTGGCAGCGTGCATCCGGGCCGCCGTGCGGCGCGTCGGGGCGCGCAATCAGCCCTTCAGAAGTGGCCAGTCCCGGCCGCTCAGCTTCGCTGAAGGACAATGTCGGCTTGCCGCGTAGGCGGCTGCAAGGTCAAGGATTCCAGCGCGCCCCCTTGACCGGGCCTCATCCCCCATCCCTTTTGCTCTGGAGACGTTAAATGGCCAATCAAAAATTCCGGCTCGTGACCCGCAGTGATTTCGACGGACTCATCTGCGCGGTGCTGCTCAAAGAACTGGATTTGATCGATGACATCAAATTCGTTCACCCCAAGGACATGCAGGACGGGCTGGTCGAGATTTCCGATCGCGACATCACCACCAATCTGCCGTACGTAAAAGGGGTGCATCTGGCCTTCGATCACCATCTGAGCGAAACGGTGCGCAACGAAAAAATGGACAACCACATCATCCTGCCCGACGCGCCTTCGGCCGCCCGCGTGGTGTACGACTATTACGGCGGCGCCAGCCGCTTTCCCGCGAGCTGGAACGAGATGATGACGGCCGTCGACAAGGGCGACTCGGCGCAGTTCAGCCGCGAGGAAATCCTCAATCCGCAGGGCTGGGTGCTGATGAATTTCCTGATGGACGCGCGCACCGGGTTGGGCCGCTTCCGCGAATTCACCATCTCCAACTACCAGCTGATGATGGAACTCATCGAGCAGTGCCGTAACCACACGAACGACCAAATTCTGGCGCTCGATTCGGTGCAGGAGCGGGTGAAGCTGTTCCGTGAGCACGAAGAAGCTGCCAAGGCGCAAATCCGCAAGTGCGCCACCGTGCACGGCAATGTGGTGGTGCTCGATCTGCGCAAGGAAGAGACTATCTACGCCGTGAACCGCTTCATGATTTACGCGATGTTCCCCGACACCAATATCTCTATCCACGTCATGTGGGGCATGAAACAGCAGAACACGGTGTTCGCGATCGGCAAGTCGATTTTGAATCGCAGCTCGAAGACCAACGTCGGTGAACTCTGTCTGGCTTACGGCGGCGGCGGTCATCTCAATGCGGGCACCTGTCAGGTGGCGAACGAGACCAGCGATCACCTTCTGCAGGAAGTCATCGCGAAAATCACCGCAGACGGCTAGGCCGTCACGCGAGCCATCCCGGACCCTTGCCGGTCCGAGGTGGCTCGCTGAGGTTTCTCTTACGCCAGCGCGCGGCTCACCACCTCAAAGCTGTCTTTCGACAGGCCTTCAGTTGCGCGGATGCGTTCCAGCGCCGTCCGGGCGTGTTGCTGACGCCCGGCATCAAATTTTCTCCAGCGATCGAAAGCCCGTGCCATCCGCGCCGCGACCTGCGCGTTCATGCCGTCCAGCGCAATGATTTGCTCGGCCGCGAAGGCGTAGCCGCTGCCGTCGGCGGCGTTGAAGCCCACATGATTGCCGTGACAGAAAGCCCCGATCAGCGCGCGCACCTTGTTGGGATTGCGTAAATCGAAAGCCGGGTGGGTTAACAAACGTTTGACCTCCGCCAAGGCGCCCGGCAGGCGCGAACTCGCCTGGGCCGAGAACCATTTGTCCACCACCAGGGGCTCGGCCTGCCAGCGGGTGTAGAACCATTCGAGGCCGGCCTCGCGCTCCGGACACTCGCAGTTGGCGAGCGCGAGCAGCGCCGCCATGCTGTCGGTCATGTTGTCCGCTTCGCGCAGCTGCTTGAGGCAGCGTTCGCGGATCGCTGGCGTTTCCAGCTCCATCAAATAGCCCAGCGCCAGATTGCGCAGTGCGCGGCGGCCGGCCGAGATGGGGTCCGGGCTGTAGGGGCCGTGCGTGGTGTAGGTGGCGAGCGCCGCTTCAAATTCGGTTTGGAGGCGGGTGGCGAGCACGCGGCGCAGGCCCATGCGGGCGGCAAGGATCGCCTCCGGATCGACTTCATCCAGTTGCTCCGCGATATAGGCGGCGCCCGGCAGGCTCAGCGCCTCGGCGGCAAACGCCGGGTCGCGGCTCGCGTCGGCCAGCACGCGCCGACAGGCGTTGATGATGGCCTCGCCATACTGCGGCGCGCGGCCGGCACGAATCGCGGCCACCGCTTGCACAATCACGCGCATGGCGAGGCGCTGCCCGGCTTCCCAGCGATTGAAGGGATCGCTGTCGTGCGCGGCCAGCACGGCGAGTGCGTCGTCGGGGTAATCAAACGCCAGTTCAACGGGCGCGGAGAAACCCCGCAGCAGCGAGGGCACCACGGCCTCGGTGACATCCTCAAACACAAAGCGCTGGCTGGCTTCGGTAAGCGATAGCACGCGGGAGTTGCCGCCAGCGCCAACTTCACCCTGTAAGCGCAGGGGCAGTTCTCGTCCCTGCGGATCCAGCAGGCCGAGGCTCACCGGGATATGAAACGGAAGTTTCTCGGGCTGGCCCGACGTTGGCGGGCAGCTCTGGGTGAAGTCGAGCGTATAGGTGCGGGCAGCGGGGTCGTGCCGGGCGGAGACCGTCACCCGCGGCGTGCCGGCCTGTTCGTACCAGCGCTGGAATTGGCCAAGGTCGATGCCCGAGGCATCGGCCATCGCGGCGACGAAGTCTTCGGTGCATACGGCCTGACCGTCGTGGCGCTCGAAATACAAATCCATGCCGCGCCGGAAGCCCTCAGCGCCCAGCAGGGTGTGAATCATGCGTACTACTTCCGCGCCCTTGTTGTAGACGGTGGCGGTGTAGAAGTTGCTGATCTCCATATAGGCCGACGGCCGTACCGGGTGCGCCATGGGGCCGGCGTCTTCCGGGAACTGCGAGGCGCGCAGCCCGCGCACTTCCTGAATGCGCTGTACGGCGTGCGAATAGCGATCCCCGCCGTATTGCTGGTCGCGAAATACCGTGAGGCCTTCTTTCAGACTCAGCTGAAACCAGTCGCGGCAGGTCACGCGATTGCCGGTCCAGTTGTGGAAGTACTCATGCGCGACCACGCGGTCGAGCATCATGTAGTCCGAATCGGTGGCGGTATCGGGCCGCGCCAGCACATAGCGCGTGTTGAAAATGTTGAGGCCCTTGTTCTCCATCGCGCCCATGTTGAAGTCGCCCACAGCGACAATCATGTAGCGGTCCAGATCGAGCTCGAGCCCGAAGGTCTGTTCGTCCCAGCGCATAGACGCTTCCAGCGCGTCGAGCGCAAATCCGCATTGGTCGAGTTGGCCGGGCTCTACATAGACCATCAGCTTCACCGGGCGGCCCGAGGCGGTGTGCAGATCGCGTTCGATGTGTTCGAGCTTCGCGGCCACCATCGCGAACAGATACGACGGTTTGGGAAACGGATCTTCCCAGCGCGCAAAGTGGCGGCCGTTTTCTTCGTCACCGCTCGCCACCAGATTGCCGTTGGAGAGCAGCACCGGCAGGCGCACACGTTCTGCATGCACGGTGGTGGTGTAGCGCGCCATCACATCCGGCCGGTCGAGGAAGAAGGTGATGCGCCGGAAACCTTCCGCTTCGCACTGCGTGAAATAGCCGTCTTTCGAGCGATAAAGCCCCATGAGCTGGGTGTTCTTATCGGGCTGGATGCGCACCACCGTGTCGAGGGTGAAGCACGCGGGCGGATTGGGGATTACCAGCTGCGTGGCGCTCACTTGATAGGCGTCGGCGGCCAGTGCGTGACCGTCGATGGCCACGCTCAGCAGTTCGAGGCTGTCGCCATCCAGTACCAGCGCGGCGGTGGTGTCGGTGGATGCCGGGTTGCGAGTGAGGAGCGTCTTTGCCGTGACGACGGCATGGTCATCGCGTAAATCAATATCAAGATCGATGCGCTCGGCCAGAAACGGCGGCGGTGCGTAGTCGCGGAGATAAATCGTTTGGGGGGCGGCATTGCTCATAGAGGCCTCGTCATGCGAACTCGCGGCGGCGGGATGCCTGTTTCCGCTGGGGGTGGAGTCCGCATTTTGCGGTGCGAAAGCAGAAGTGACGAGGGGCGCGACGCCGGCGGTTGAGCGTGCCGGGGGAGGGAGGAAGTCGCGGGCCGCGCGCAGTGGCGCAGCCCACGACCGGTTCGCAGGAACCTTAGCCCATGCGGTGCAGGGCGCAGAGCTTGTTGCCGTCCGGATCGCGCATATAGGCGAGGTACAGCGGGCCGAAGGCGCTTTCACGCACGCCCGGCGGATCTTCGCAGGTCACGCCGCCGTTGCTGCAGCCCGCGGTGTGCCAGGCGTCGGCCTGAGCGGAGGAGTCGCAGGCAAAGCCGATGGTGCCGCCGTTGGCGGCCGTCGCCGGCTGACCGTTGATCGGGGTGGTGACCAGAAAGAGGCTGTTGTTGTGCATGTAGATCAGACGACCTTTGTCGTCGACGAAGCCGGGGTTCGCGCCCAGCGCGCCCAGCACCGCGTCATAGAAGGTTTTGGACCGGGCAACGTCATTACTGCCGATCATGATGTGCGAAAACATATTCTGCTCCTCGTTATCGTTGGATAGATGCCCGGGCTTGGCGCCGGCGGCCGCGCTATGGTTTCTCAGGGGCGCGCGAAATACCAGCCTTGGGCGTGACGATAAGCAGAAGGCACTGCGAACTGCGTTTGAGTGGAGAGCACACACCGACAACGCGCGGTATGTGCTCTTACCCCACGGCCTTATGTCTTTTTGCGCCGATTGAAACCGAGTCCGGCGAGGCCGAGGCCAATCAGCGCCAGTGACGCGGGCTCCGGCACCACGCCGCCGCCGCCGGCAGTCAGACCGCCTACTGCGTCGATTTCATCGTCGCCATCTCTGACGATCGCGCCGGGTCCGCCCCAGGTCACGGAAACGTATTGGAAGGTGGCCGCCGGGTCTGGCAGCGTATACACCGCGACGAAGCCATCGGCGATGCCAACATCGTCCGGCATCCAGCCAAAGCCGTAGACGTGGGTCAAAAAGGCTGCCGTCCAGTCCGCGTCTACAGCATCGGGATCATTCGAAAGCCAGGCCGTGTTCTCCAGCACCTCGCCGGGCACCGGGCCGTGGTCCACTTGGACAAACACCACGGCCTGATTGGCCTGGCCGCCCAGATTCCAGACGATGCCCTGAGACGGGCGGCCGCCGACGGCCCCAGACGGAAAACTGGTCGAATTGCCGGTGTCCTGAACCCATTTCAGGTCGCGGCCATTGGCATTGATGGCCGTCTCGCTGGCGGCATCGCCGGCATAGCTGCCCAAAACAAGGGGGTCGATTTGATGACCTTGCCCATCCGCACCCTTGGTGTACGTGCCCAAGCCGAAATTAGCCGGGTCGGTCCATAACGCGTTCTCGATGCAGGTGGTGCTGGGGTTGATGCCCAAATCGATGAAGGTTTGCACCGTCGCCCCAAATATCGGGGCACCGATTGCGGTGGACGGTGCCGTCTCGCATGCGGCTGCGTGAGACAGGGTAGGCAGTAGCGCCAGCGCGCCCGACCCCGTCAGCATCGCGAGCACCAGACCTCTTTTGCCGGTCAATGATTTCATGTGCGTCTCTCCCTTGACGCCGACCGGGGAATTCCAGTCGGACGATCCTGAGAGGAAGCTGAGCACACGCTATGCCATCGCGCGGAAAGTGACCTCTGGCCGCAGATTTCTGGCGTGCCCTGTTGCTTGCGGCAGTCGTGTTGTAAAAATTTTTGACAGGACTGAATCCGGGAGCCTCTCAAGACGTGGCCTGCCGAAGCTTTTTTTCGCTAAGAAGTGCGGTTTTTCTAATGTGGCCAGGTGTCGATGGTTGTCAGTCTTTTTGACATTCGGGCGCGGCCAATCTCCCGGCACCGGGCCACAACATGGGGTCTCTCAAGAGAAGCGCCCCCTTAGATTGGTGAAACCTCTGGGGAGTGCTCCGCCTGTAGCGGACCACCTCGCCGGAAAAGACGCCGCGGAACGGTCAGCGCTGAACCTACGCGTGGCTTCATGTTTTTCCCAAGAGAATGGTTTTATCCACGGGGATGCACAGTAGAATCCGCCCGGTCGGTTCCCGCGCTCCTCGCCGGATCTGGCTTCGTGAACATTACAAAGATTGAGAGAGTGCCAATGACTTCGCTGTTTTCCCCCCTGACTTTCAAGCGCGGGCCCGCCATGAAAAACCGCTTCATGCTGGCGCCGCTGACCAATCTGCAGAGCCATGAGGACGGCGTCTGCTCCGAAGACGAATTCGTGTGGCTGACCAAGCGCGCCGAAGGCGGTTTCGGTTTGACCATGACCTGCGCGGCGCATGTGCAGGCGGAAGGCAAAGGCTTTCCCGGCCAGCTTGGCATTTTCTCCGACGACCACCTGCCGGGCCTGACGCGCCTGGCGAAGACCATCAAAGCTAACGACAGCCTCGCCGTGGTGCAGCTCTACCACGGCGGCATGCGCTCGCCGAAGGACGTCATCGGCATGCAGCCGCTGTCCGCTTCCGACAACGCCAAGTGGGGCGCTCGCGCCATGACCACGGCGGAAGTCGAAGGCATGATCGAGGCGTTTATCGTTGCCGCCCAGCGCGCTGAGCGGGCCGGTTTTGACGGCGTTGAACTGCACGGCGCCCACGGCTACATCCTGGCGCAGTTCCTGTCACCGGAAATCAACCAGCGCACCGACCGTTTCGGCGGCTCGCTGGAGAATCGCTCCAGCATCATTTTTGAAATCATCGACGGCATTCGCAGCCGCTGCGGCAAGGATTTCGCCATCGGCGTGCGCCTGTCGCCCGAGCGCTTCGGCATGAAGCTCGACGAGGTGGTGCAGGTCGCCGCCCGCCTGCTGCGTGATGAACTGATCGAATATCTCGATATGTCGATGTGGGACGTCTTCAAGATGCCGGCAGACGGCGCCGCCGACGGCAAAACCCTGCTGTCCTACTTCACCGAACTCGACCGCAAGGGCGTGCGCCTCGGCGTGGCCGGCAAGTTGAACACCCCGGCCGAGTGCCAGCGTGCGCTGGACGCGGGCTGCGACTGGGTGATGCTGGGCCGCGCCGCGATCCTGCACCACGACTATCCGAAGCAGTTGGCCGCCAACAGCGACTTCACGCCGGTGAGTTTGCCGGCCTCGCCGGAACACCTCAGCGCCGAAGGCTTGAGCCCGACGTTCATCAATTACATGAAGACCTGGAAAGGCTTCGTGAAAGATAACGACGGGTTTATCGACAACGAGCTGATTCTGAACAGCTAGGCTGTAATTGCACGCACCCGTGCCGTTCCGCGCGGGTGCTGTGCGCCTTCTGCCGGGACATCCACACGTCGAGTAGGCAGTGGATGTCCCGACTTTTCACTAGGCCCTACGCGCTGCTTTCTCTGCTTCGTGTTTGGCCGTCACGCTTTCAATCGCCGCCCGCTGTTTTTCCACGAGGTCTGAGCGCAAGGCTTTCGCCCGTGCGATAGCGTCCAGCGTGGCCTGCGCCTGGCCCTGATAACGCGGCATCACGTATTTCGCGATGAGCTCGTAGCTGCGCTGCGTGTCCTGCGTGTTGGCCCATTCGTGCGCCAACATGAGGAAGGCGCCGAAGCCGCCGTTCGATTGCGAGTACAGCCCGTCGATCTGCGCGCAGATGTCGTCCGGTGTGCCAATCGCGCCCATGCCGGATTCGATGACGAAATCGATCATGGCGTCGATGTCGTTGCCGCTGACCGTCATATGCGGCAGCGCGGCCACGTCCTGAAAATAGCGGAACCAGTGCTTGATGCCGTATTTCACCTGCCGCCGCGCTTCATCGCGGGTCTCCGCACAATGCACCATGCCGACCAGTCGCCACTTGTTGCGATCGGCCACGTGGCCGAACTGCGCGCAGCGTTCTTCCATCACGCTCCAGTGGTGACCCAGTGCGTCGAAGCCGTCTTTCTGGGTCGCGCCCAGCGACAACAAGCCCACGCCGTGTTTGCCCGCCAGGCGCGGGCCGGAGGGTGAGGCGACGGCGGCCACGGCCATGTCGAACAGCGGGTTGGAGTAGGGGCGCAGATGCAGGTGCGCGTCGCGCAGTTCCCAGCGGTGATTCTTGAAGTTCACCGGCTCGTCGCTCTTCAACAACTGCACGATGAGGTCGAAGCCCTGCTCCAGCAGTTCGCGGGTTTCGGACTGCTCGATGCCAATCATGGCGGCGTCGGTGGGCAGCGAGCCGGGGCCAACGCCCAACATGATGCGGCCGCGGGTGAGGTGGTCCAGCAGCACGATGCGCTCGGCAATCCACAGCGGATGGTGATAGCCCACGCTCACCACGCCGGTGCCCAGTTTGATGTGCTTGGTGCGTTCGGCGGCGGCCGCAATAAACACTTCGGGCGAGGCGATGATTTCCATGCCGGCCGAGTGATGCTCGCCAATCCAGGCCTCGTCGTAGCCCAGGTGGTCGAGGTGCTGAATGAGTTCGAGATCGCGTTGGATGGCGAGCGTGGGATTGGTGCCGGGCGCGTGGAAGGGCGCGAGAAAAATGCCGAAGCGCATGCGGTTGCTCATGAGACTCTCCTGTTAGTGCTTGTTGTTATGGCAAGGACGCGCCGCGCTCGGGTCTGGCTCAATAACCCTCGCGCACGGGTGCTTGCGGGAAGCTTGCCATAAAACGGTGGAGGGTCTGCTAGCGCTGCGGCGCATGTGCTGATCTGCGCCGCTTCAGCGTTAGTTTGTGTGATTGGGCCTGGAGCCCGTTCGTGCTGAGCCAGTCGAAGCATGGACGGGCTGGCAGAGCACTCGGCAACGCGGCTTGAACAGGATGTTGAACTGAAAACCCAAACCCCGTTCGTGCTGAGCCTGTCGAAGCATGGACGGGCCGGGCGCGCCATCAGGTTAGGGACACCCGCTTTCCTGCCATTTCCAGACTCGCTCTTCTGGCGCGTTAGCAGCTCGCTCTTCTGGCGCGTTAGCAGAGAGTGGATGTCTCCGGTTTGGGCTCGTCCCCGGTTCGGCCTCCGCGTCTTCCCCTCGCCGCCTATGCGACCTCCGGCACCGATCTCATGGCCTCGGCGATAGCCGATTCCGGCAGTTCGATATCCACCATCTCGCCGCCCAGATATTTTTCGTAAGCCGCCAAATCCAGATGCCCGTGCCCGCACAGCGCGGTGAGAATGACCCGCGACTCACCGCTCTCCCGGCACGCCAGCGCCTCACGTATCGCGGCGGCGATGGCGTGGGAGGGTTCGGGCGCCGGCACGATGCCTTCGCTGCGGGCGAACTGGACGGCTCCGGCGAAGCATTCGCTCTGCGGAATGGCGATCGCTTCAATCAGCCCCAATTCGTAGACATGAGAGACCAGCGGCGCCATCCCGTGGTAGCGGAGCCCGCCGGCGTGGATGGGCTCGGGAATGAAGCGATGCCCAAGCGTGTGCATTTTCATCAGCGGCGTGAGGCCGGCGGTGTCGCCAAAGTCATAGCGATATTCGCCTTTGGTGAGGCTGGGGCAGGCGGCGGGTTCCACCGCGCGAATCACGGGATTGAGGCGGCCGGCGAGCTTCTCGCGCAAAAACGGGAACGTCAGGCCGCCGAAATTTGATCCGCCGCCGGTGCAGGCCACGATGACATCCGGGCGTTCACCGATTTTGGCGAGCTGGAGCAAAGTCTCCTCGCCGATGATGCTCTGATGCAAAAGCACGTGATTGAGCACGCTGCCCAGCGTGTAGCGGGCGTGCGGATCGGCGGCGGCTTCCATCACCGCTTCCGAGATGGCGATCCCGAGCGAACCGGGATGATCTGGATTGGCGGCCAGCAGTTCGCGTCCGAAGGTCGTTATCTCAGACGGACTGGAATAAACGCGTCCGCCCCAAATCTCCATCATCGTGCGGCGATAGGGTTTGGCCCGATACGACGCTGCCACCTGCCAGATATCGCAGGAAAGCCCGAACTGCGCGCAGGCGAAGGCGAGCGAGCTGCCCCATTGTCCGGCACCGGTTTCGGTCGTGAGCCGACGCACGCCTTCCTGCGCGTTGTACCAGACTTGCGGCACGGCGGTATTCGGTTTGTGCGAACCGGCGGGGCTCACGCCTTCGTACTTGTAGTAAATGCGGGCCGGGGTATCGAGCAGTTTCTCCAGCCGATGGGCGCGGAACAGGGGGCTCGGTCGCCACAGGCGATAGACGTCGAGCACGGCGCCCGGGATATCGATGTAACGCTCGGTGCTCATCTCCTGCGCGATGAGCGCGCGCGGAAAAATCGCTGCGAAATCTTCGGCCACTGCAGGCTGATGGGTACCGGGATGTAAGGGCGGCGGCGGTGGCACGGGCAGATCCGGCGCGAGGTTGTACCAGCGGGTGGGCATCTCACGCTCGTCGAGCATGATTTTGGTGGGGGTGCTCATCGGTGGACTCTCCGCGATGCCGGTTGAGGGGGAAGCCGTGGCCGATGATAGGGGGCGACCCGGCAAATCCAAAGTGTGGTGGGCACTATCGTGGGTAGATGCTGATTGGCATTTGGTGGGTGTCCCAAATTCGGTGGTATTGATCAGCACAGCCGCAAACAGGATGCTGAACTGAAAGCCTAAACCCCGTTCGTGCTGAGCTCGTCGAAGCATGAACGGGCTGGCAGAGCATTCAGCAACATGCCTTCGCTCTCGCCCTTCGACCAGCTCAGGGCGAACGGTAACGAGCGCTGGCGGGCACCTCTCACCTGCGGCCCTGATTGACTGCAAGCAGGGTGATTCAACCGGCCTGATTGGGATGCCGCAACAGCGCGGCGCTCTGACCTGCACACCGCGTGTTGATCAGCAGAGCCGCGAGCAGGATGCTGAACTGAAAGCCCAAACCTCGTTCGTGCTGAGCCCGTCGAAGCATGAACGGGCGCGCACAGCATTCAGCAACATGCCTTCGCTCTCGCCCTTCGACAAGCTCAGGGCGAACGGTAACGAGCGCTGGCGGGCAGAGGCCCCGAACCTGCGGCCCTGATTGACTGCAAGCAGGGTGATGCAACCGGCCTGATTGTGATGCCGCAACAGCGCGGCGCTCCGACCTGCACACCGCGTGTTGATACGTACAGCCGCAAACAGGATGCTGAACTGAAAGCCCAAACCCCGTTCGTGCTGAGCTCGTCGAAGCATGAACGGGCCGGGATCGCGGTGACTCAGCATGGCGACGCCCAGCAGCCCGCTCATTGTCACGAAGCTGCGGTTGCTGCGCGACTCGACGCACTCAGCGCAGCTCACTACGCTACGAAAACTTCACTGACTGCAGGGCGTTTCATGATCACCGTTCACCAGCTGGGCCGCGTGTACGTCAAGGCCACCCGCTTCCTGCATCCCGCCAGCGTCGAGATCGACGCCGGCGGGATTCGGCACGACCGCCTTTTCGCGCTGGTCGAATCCGACGGCAAGTTCCTCAACGCCGACAGCCACGCCGGCAGCATCCCGCTGCAGTTTGACTATCACGCCGAAGACGAGCGCTTCACCTTGCAGCTGCCCGATGGCCGGCAGCTCGAAGGCCCTGCCATCGCCGATGGCGCGGCGTGGGCGATCGATCACTACGGTCTGCGCGAGATTGAGGTGCAGGAAGTGGGCGGGCCGTGGGCTGCCGCGCTTAACGAATACGCGGGGCGTCCGCTCCGGCTGGTGCGCTGCCTGAGCCGCGGCGGCGCGATCGACGTCTTTCCCGTCACCTTCACCACCACCGGTTCGCTCCGCCAACTGGCGAGCGAGGTGGGCGCGACGGTTGATGGCGCCCGCTTTCGGGCGGGCCTCGTGCTTGACCATGCCGAGCCCTACGCGGAAGACGCCTGGGACGGGCGATGTTTGCGAGTGGGCACGGCCTTGTTGCGGGTGCGTACCGCGGTGCCCCGGTGCGGCGTGATTGGACTCAACCCTGCTAGCGGCGTGCGCGATCAGGACGTCATGCGCAGTCTCATTCGCACCCGACCCAAAACCAGCTTGCCCGACGGCCTGATTCCGGGATATGCCACGCCGGGCTTCGCCACCTATGCCGAAGTGCTGGAGCCGGGGCGGGTGGCGGTGGGCGATGCGGTGGAGCTGTTGCCGTAGATAGGGGGACTCACTCAGGCGCTGAAATCAAGCCTGATGGGCTTGTTGCCTGATCCGGCGTTGCCGCCAACACCAATCAGCGGGGGCGCCATTGCGGCGCCTCCTTCCAAACTTCAAACCTGCCCTCAGCCGAGATTCCCCAGCAGCCCGTTGAGCTCCTGAATCTTCAGTTCGCCTTCGCGGGTCTGGCCGCCAACCTCGAGGAACTTCTTCATGTTGCGCTGACCGCTTTCGGTGCGGCAGAGCTGCTGGAACAGATAGCTCTCGTCGCGCAGGCC
This sequence comes from Gammaproteobacteria bacterium, assembly GCA_947450495.1. GTDB lineage: Bacteria > Pseudomonadota > Gammaproteobacteria. The sequence goes on along the minus strand of CANFVX010000038.1, from coordinate 515 downwards.
TTCCGCCAGCGGCTTGTCACAAGCGTTGATGGCCTGCTTGGTCAGGCGCACGGCTTCTTCCGGGAAAGAGGCAATGCGGTTGGCCAGCCACTCCACATAGGGTCCAGCCTGACCGGGTTCGAAGGCGCGGTTGAGATAGCCCCAGCGCTCGGCGGTGTCCGCATCCATATCGATGCCACCCATGATCACTTCCATCGCGCGGTTGCGGCCGATGATGCGGGGCATGCGCTGGGTGCCGGTGCCGCCGGGCAGGATGCCGAGGGGCACTTCCATCTGGTTCACAAAGGTCTTGCCGCGTACGCCAAAGCGCATGTCGAAAGACATCGCCAGTTCCGAGCCGCCGCCGCCCACGCGGCCTTCGATCTGCGCGATGGTGACCTTGTTCATCAAGCGATAGCGCTCGCACATGTCGTGGTAGAACGCGTTGGCGTAATCCTCGTGTTTGGCTTCGCCTTCGATGGGGAATTCGAGGATGGATGACACGTCGAAGTGCGCGATAAAAAATTCCGGGTTGG
>CANFVX010000037.1 GCA_947450495.1 Gammaproteobacteria bacterium | reverse complement strand
TTCAGCAGGGAGCGCGGCAGTGTCTTCAGCCTCGAACGCGTTCAGCGCCAGGATCGGTTTCATCGTTTTGCGGGTTCCTTGATGCGCATAGTGGGGCGTCGTGGTCGTTGTTGTGATGGATTCATTTTGTGTCACGGCCTGTGCTGGATGCAAAGCAATTTGTGGGGCTTCCAACATGGGGAGAAATTTCGGAACGACGCCTTTTCGCGCGGGTTAAAAAATGTCGGGCCGCGTGATTGAAGCTCAAAAAAAATCCCAAAAAAGGGCGCAAATGCCCTGATTTAGCCCGAGGCTCTACCGTTGCGGTGCACTTTCCGTGCGCGCTTTTTATGCGGTTGAAAAAAAACTGGATTTGTCCCGCTTGTGCTCTCGATCAAGTTTGGGCTCGCGAGTATTGTGAAGTCACACATAAGCTTTGGAGGACCTTGAAGTGGCTAGTGATGCAGTGAGCTCTCCGGCAGTCCCGGAAAATTTCGACCTTTCCAAAGAACAGGGCGTTGAACGCCTGCACAAAGGCGCCGTCGGTCTGATTGGCGTGTTGTTCCTCACCGTGACGGGCGCTGCGCCGCTCACGGCCATGCTGGGTAACGTGCCGTTTGCTGCCGGCTTCGGCAACGGCACCTATGTCCCCGCAGCCTTCCTGCTGGCAACCATCGTGCTCACGGTGTTTTCGGTGGGCTACGCGGCGATGGCCACCAAGGTGTCCAGCGTCGGCGGTTTTTATGCCTTCATCAGTTTGGGCTTGGGCCGGGAAGCAGGCATGGCCGCTGGCGTCGCTTCGCTTGCGGCCTACAGCGTGTTCGAGGCCTCGCTCACCGGCATCTTCGCCTTCTTTGCCGGCACGCTGTTGACGACCCATTTTGGCGTCACTGTGCCGTGGCTGTATCTGTCGCTGTTCGCGATTGTGCTCTCGGCCATCCTGAGCTATCTCGATGTGCAGCTCTCGGCGGCGGTGCTCGGCGTGGCGCTGGTGCTCGAAGTGATCGCGCTGATCGTCTTCGACGTCGCGGTGGCCACCGCCGGTGCGGGCACGCATTTCTCGCTCGAGTCCTTGAACGTGTTCAAAGTCATGACCGACGTTTCCGAACAGCAGGTGGGCGACGTCAAAATCGCCGCCGGTGCCGCTGCCGTTGGCGTGTTCATGGCGTTCTGGTCCTGGTGCGGATTTGAAATGGCGCCCAATTACGCCGAGGAATCGGTCGACCCCAAGCGCAACGTGCCGCGCTCGCTGTATTACTCGGTGATGGGCTTGGGGGTGTTCTACACCATCACCAGCTGGTGCGCGGTGTCGGCCTTTGGCAGCGACGGCGACATGCTGGCCAAGGCGGTGGCGGACTCCGGCAACTTCTTTATCGCGCCCATGGGCCAGTTTGTGGGCTCGTTTGGGGCCGGTGCGATGTCTGTGCTCATCATCACCAGCGCGTTCGCCTGCGGCATGGCCTTCCACAACACGGCCGCGCGCTACATGTATTCGCTGGCCCGCGAAGGCGTGTTGCCCAAGCAGCTGGCGCATACCCATCCCAAGTTCAAAAGCCCGCACGTCGCGTCCAGCTTTCAGGCCGTGCTGGCGGCGCTGTGGGTGGGATTGTTTGCCTACTTCATGGGTACGGATGATCCGAACGCGCAGGCCTACCTCGGTCTCTACACCATGCTGGCGGTGCTCGGCACCATGCTGCTGCTGATTCTGCAGGCGCTGGTGTCGGTGGCGATCATTGCTTACTTCAAGGCGAAGCATCCTGGCGAAGGCGGGATGTGGTCGACGCTCATCGCGCCGGCGATCGCCTTCGTCGCGCAGGCCATGCTGGTGTATCTGCTGGTGATCAAGCTCGATACCTTCGGTGGCGTCGGCGCCTTCGGCAGCAAAATCCCGCATATCGCGGCGGCGCTGCTCATCATCGGCTTCGTGTGGGGTATGGCGCTCCGCGTTGCGTCGCCGGCGGTGCACGCCCGGATTGGGCGTGTGGTGTATACCGAGGGTTAGTGCCGGCTGAGCCGCGCCGGTCTTTGTGCCCCGTTCAGGCTTCGACAAGCTCAGCCCGAACGGGGTTTACCCTTTCAGGCTCGTTTGCTGTTTTGAGGCTTCCAGTAAGGATTGCCGTTCGCGCCTCCGCTTGTCGAAGGGCGAGTGCGAAGGCACGGGGCCGGGCGGGGTGCCGGCCCGTTCAGGCTTCGACAGGCTCAGCCCGAACGGGGTTTACCCTTTCAGGCTCGCTTGCGGTTTTGGGGGCTGCAGTAAGGATTGCCGTTCGCGCCTCCGCTTGTCGAAGGGCTGGAGCACCGGCGGTTTTCTGAGTGAAGTGCCGGCCCGTTCAGGTACCCGTACCGTTCGCGCCTCCGCCTGTCGAAGGGCGAGTGCGAAGGCACAGGGCCGAGTGCTGTGCCGGCCCGTTCAGGCTTCGACAGGCTCAGCCCGAACGGGGTTTACCCTTTCAGTTACCCGTACCGTTCGCGCCTCCGCTTGTCGAAGGGCGAGTGCGAAGGCACAGACCGAGTTCTGTGCCAGCCCGTTCAGGCTTCGACAGGCTCAGCCCGAACGGGGTTTACCCGTTCAGGTACCCGCACCGTTCGCGCCTCCGCTTGTCGAAGGGCGGGAGGCGTGGCACTGCAAGATGTCGTGCCGCCCCTCCCCGCAAGCCGACTACTTCAGTTGGTCGGCGTATTTTTTGATGATTTCGCCCACTTTCTGCTGAATTTCTGCCTGCATCTGCAGTTGCTGTTTTTCGTTGCCCGGCGGCAGCGGCGGAATCATGATCATCGGGCCCGGCGGATGCATGCCCATGCCGTGCTTTTCACAGCGCTCGCCCATGCGCTCGCCCATGTGACGTTTGCCATGCATCATCTCTTCGCCCATCGCCATGCCGGGACCCGGCGGCGGAGGCGGCTCGGCGGCCTGCGTCATCAAGGGCGACGCGAGCAGGATGGCGGCGAGTGATTTGCCCACAATATTCATGATGTTTTCCTTAATTTGAAAATGAAGGGGTCGTGGCGAGGCCACGGTGCCGTGAGTGTATGCCGACCCGAGCCTTCTCCCCATGACGCTGGTCAGACTGTTTGGTTCCACCCTGTTCGAACTGGTGGGCGTGCTCATGCTCATGCCGGTGCTCACGGTGCAACTGGCGGTACGCGGTGAGCCGCCCTGGCTGATAGGTCTCTTTGGGGCTTCGCTGTATCTGGCGATTTTTTTCGTTACGCCGTTCACCGCACGCATTACCCGGCGTTTTGGGTTGCGCGAGGTCTACATCGCCACGGGTCTGATCCCTTTGCTTGTCGTGAGCGTGTTCATGCTGAGCGATTACGTGGCGCTGTGGTTGATCGCGGTGGCGGTGCTCGGCTGCTCCGGGGGCTTGCGTTGGGTGGCGGCGGAATCCTATGTCGCGAGCGCGGCCAGCGATGAGCGGCGCGGCGCGGTCGTCGGCGCCTTTCAGGCGATGGTGGGCGCCTGCTTTGTGTTGGGCCCGCTGGCACTCACCGCGACCGGCACCGACGGGCGCTTCCCCTTTGCGGTCTCTGCGCTGCTGCTGGCCGCGGGCCTGGCCTGCCTTATCGGGCTCGCCCCGCTGCAAAGAGTGGACGACACCCCGGCGCCCGGCGCCTTCACCTTGCTGCTCCGCGAGCGGCCCTTGCTGGTGTTGGCGGCGCTTATCGGCGGTTTTTTTGAAAGCGGACCCTCGACTTTTCTGCCGGTGGAGGCGCTGGAGAGCGGGGTCTCCGGCCGCGCGGCGGCGGCGCTGGTGGCCGTATTGGGCGTGGGCGGATTTGTGGTGCAGTTTCCGCTCGGCGCACTCGCCGATCGCTATCCCGAGCGAACGCTGCTGCGGGCCTGTCTGGGGGCCGGACTGCTTGGTGCGCTGCTGCTGGTGATGGACGAGCGCTGGCCCTTGTTACTGTGGTGCACGGCCTTCATCTGGGGCGCCGCGGGCGGCGGCATCTACACCTTGGCGATGGTCGCCGTGGCCCACCGCTACACGGGCGTGGCGCTGGTGGGCGCGACCTCGGCGCTGGTGTTCGCTTTCTCCGCCGGTGCGGCCTTAAGTCCGGCGCTGTCGGGAGTGGTCATGCAATGGTGGCCAAGTTTTGGATTTGCGTGTTTGATGAGCGCCGTTGCGCTGACCGGACTTCTGGCCATGCGCGACCGGGGCGTGATTCAGTCTGGCGCCCGGTGATGCCACCTGTTCCCTGTTCAACCGGCCTCTGCGCCAAGGAGCCCACGCGATGAGCGACCTCAACGTTCACACCCTCACGGACGCCGTCATTGCCCGCATGACCGACAAGGTCGAGCCCCGCACGCGGCAACTCATGAGCGCCCTCATTCGCCATCTGCACGCCTTCGCGACCGAGGTCAGCCTCACCGAAGCCGAATGGTTTGCCGCCATCGATTTCCTTACCCGCACTGGCAAAAACTGCACGGACACCCGGCAGGAATTCATTCTGCTGTCGGACGTGCTGGGGCTGTCGTCGCTGGTGATCGCGACCAATCATCCGGTGGCCGCCGGTTCGCTCGAATCCTCGGTGCTCGGGCCGTTTTATTTGCCCGAGATGCCGGAACTCCCCTTGGGCAGCGACCTTGCCGTGGGCGTGGCCGGTACGCCCACGCTTTATCAGGGGCTGGTGACGGATACCGACGGCACGCCGCTGGCGGGCGCGACGCTGGATATCTGGTCCAGCGATGGCGAAGGCTGGTACGACGTCCAGAAACCCGGCCCGCTCAAACCCGCCGCGCGTGGCCGGATCCGCACCGGCGCCGACGGGCGGTACGCCTTCTGGTCGATCAAGCCCGCCGATTACCCGGTGCCCACCGATGGCCCGGTGGGCGAACTGCTGCGCGCGATGGATCGCGATTCCATGCGTCCCGGCCACTTGCACTTCATTGCGAGCGCCCCCGGCTGCGAGACCGTGACGACCCAGATTTTCGCCAGCGACAGCCCCGAACTGAGACGCGACGCGGTGTTTGGCGTGAGCGACGGCCTCATTGCCCCGTTCGTCTCCCACGCCGCCGGCACGGCGCCCGATGGGCGCGTGCTGAGCACGCCGTTTTGCACGGTGGATTACGCCATCCGGCTCCGGCGGGCCTGAGCCGAACCGGGTCGGCGGGCAGGCGGCGCGCCCCAGCAAACGGCGCCTCCGCCGACGGGTAGTTCAGCCCTCCACATGCTGCTAGAGTCAGCCAAAACCGCCGCAGCCAGCGCGCTCGCGCTCCTCCGCTGACGGCGCTCCGGGCCCAGCCCGGCAATAACAAGAGGCCGCAAGGCCGGGGAGCTTTCCAGATGACCGAGCACGCCGCGCCGGCTGGCCGCCGCGAAGTATTGAATTTCATTAACGGCCGCTACGAGCGGTCGAGCGAAGGCAAGACCTTTGCCGGGGTGAGTCCGGCAACTGGCGCGCCAATCGCGGTCATTCACGAAGCCGGCCGGGCAGACGTCGACGCCGCCGTGCAGGCCGCGCGCGCCGCGCTCAAAGGCCCCTGGGGCAAAATGCCGGTGGCCGAACGCATGGCGCTGCTGCACAAGGTGGCCGACGGCATTCAGAAGCGCTTCGATGAATTCGTGGAGGCCGAATGCCTCGACACCGGCAAGCCGCGTGAGACCTGCCGCCACGTGGACATCCCGCGCGGCGCGGCCAACTTCCGCATCTTCGCCGACCTCTTCAAGAACGTGCCCACCGAAGCTTTCGTGATGGACACGCCCACCGGCGGACAGGCGCTGAACTACGCCACCCGCAGCCCGCGCGGCGTGATTGCAGTGGTTTGTCCCTGGAATCTGCCGCTGATGCTGATGACCTGGAAAGTGGGGCCAGCGCTGGCGGCCGGCAATACGGTGGTGGTGAAACCCTCGGAAGAAACCCCGCTGACCGCGAGCCTGCTGGGCGAAGTCATGAACGAGGCCGGGATTCCGCCCGGCGTATACAACGTGGTGAACGGCTTTGGCCCGGATTCCGCCGGCGCTTTCCTCACCGAACATCAGGGCGTCAACGGCATCACGTTTACCGGCGAAACCCGCACCGGCGAAGTCATCATGCGGGCGGCGGCCAAGGGCCTGCGGCCGGTGTCGTTTGAACTGGGCGGCAAAAATCCCGCGCTGATTTTTGCCGACGCCAATCTCGACGAAGCCATCCCCGACATCATCCGCGCCACCTTTATCAACTGCGGTCAGGTGTGTCTGGGCACCGAGCGCATTTACGTTGAACGGCCGCTGTTCGACGAATTCGTGGCGCGCATGAAAGCGGCCACCGAGAAGCAGAAAGTGGGGCCGCCGGATGAGCCGGGCGTCACCATGGGCCCGCTCATCAGCCTTGAACACCGCGAGAAAGTACTGAGCTACTACAAGCTGGCGGTGGAAGAGGGCGCCACGGTGGTCATCGGCGGCGGCGTGCCGCAGATGCCGGCCGAGTTGGCGAACGGTGCCTGGGTGGAGCCGACCATCTGGACCGGCCTGCCGCACGAGGCGCGCGTGAATCGCGAAGAAATTTTTGGCCCCTGCTGCCACATCGCGCCCTTCGATACCGAAGAAGAAGCGGTGCGCCTCGCCAACGATACGGCCTACGGCTTGACCGCCGTGGTCTACACCCGCGATCTGGCCCGCGCGCATCGCGTGGCCAATCAAATGGAAGTGGGAATTTGCTGGGTTAACAGCTGGTTTCTGCGCGATCTGCGCACCCCCTTCGGCGGCGCCAAGCATTCCGGCATTGGCCGCGAAGGCGGCATTCATTCTCTGGAGTTCTATACCGAACTCCGCAACATCTGCATCAGGTACTAAGCCATGGCCGACGCAAGCCAGCTCGCGCGCTACAGCGACGAGCTTTATCACGCCCTCACCACGCGGACCACGGTGGCACCGCTGTCCGAGCGCGATCCCGCGCTCACCATCGACGACGCGTATCAAATTTCCTTAGGCCTGCTGGCGCGGCGTGAAGCCGCCGGCGAGCGCGTGGTCGGCAAGAAAATTGGTCTCACCAGCCGCGCCGTGCAGGACATGCTCAAAGTGGGTCAGCCTGATTTCGGCTTTCTCACCGACCGTATGCGCGTTGCGCCGGGCACACCGGTGCCTATTGGCCGCGAACTGATTGCGCCGCGTGCGGAAGGCGAAATCGCCTTCATCCTCAAAGAAGATCTGATGGGCCCCGGCGTGACCAACGCCGACGTGTTGCGCGCCACCGCCGGCGTTGCCGCCTGTTTCGAAATCGTCGATTCCCGCGTGCAGGACTGGAAAATCAAGATTCAGGACACCGTGGCGGACAACGCCTCCTGCGGCCTGTTTGTGGTGTCGGACGAACTCATCGACCCGCGCAGCGTCGACCTCGTCACCTGCGGCATGGTGATGTGGAAGAACGGCGAAGTGGTGGCCACCGGTGCCGGCGCCGCGGCGCTGGGTTCCCCGGTGAACTGCGTGACCTGGCTGGCGAACACGCTGGGCGCTTACGGCGTGGGCCTGAAGGCTGGCGACGTCATTCTCTCCGGCTCGCTGGTGCCTTTGCTGCCCATCGTGCCCGGCGACCGGGTGGAACTCGCCATCGGCGGCATGGGCCGTCTGGCCGCAGATTTCGTGTAAGGAAACGATTCCGCTATGAAGAAAATTAATTGTGCGCTGATTGGCTCCGGCAACATCGGCACCGATTTGATGGTGAAAGCCTTACGCAGCGAATGGCTGAATCCGGTGTGGATGATTGGCGTGGATCCGGAATCCGATGGGCTCGCCCGCGCCCGCGCCGCCGGGCTCAAGACCACCAGCGAGGGGCTCGACGCCGCGCTCCCGCATTTCGCAGCAGATGAAATCGGCATTGCCTTCGATGCCACCTCGGCCTATGTGCACGCCGAGAACGCCCGCAAGGTGCGCGCCGCCGGGGTGTTCATGATTGACCTCACGCCGGCCGCCATCGGCCCGTTCTGCGTGCCGCCGGTGAATCTCGAGGCGCACATGGCACGGCAGGAAGCCAACGTGAATATGGTGAGCTGCGGCGGTCAGGCCACGATCCCCATCGTGTACGCGGTGTCTCGCGTGCAGCCGGTGAAGTACGCCGAAATCATCGCCACCGTCGCCAGCAAATCGGCCGGTCCCGGCACCCGCAAGAACATCGACGAATTCACCCGCACCACCGCGCGCGGCATCGAGCAGGTGGGCGGCGCGACCAAGGGCAAGGCGATCATCATTCTCAATCCCGCCGAGCCGCCGCTCATCATGCGCGATACCGTGCATTGCCTGACCGAAACCACGCCGGATGAAGCCGCGATTCGCGACTCCATTCTGGCGATGATCGCCGAGGTCCAGCGCTATGTGCCGGGCTATGCGCTCAAGCAGGGACCGGTGTTTGAAGGCAACCGCGTGTCGACCTTTCTGGAAGTGGCCGGGCTTGGCGACTACCTGCCGAAGTACGCCGGCAATCTCGACATCATGACCGCCGCGGCGCTCCGCACCGGCGAGATGTTTGCCCAGCGCGCCGGCGACGGCGGCCTCAAATTAAGCGCCGGGGAGGCTGCGTAATGAGCACACCACGCATCAAGCTCCACGACATGTGTCTGCGCGATGGCATGCATCCCAAGCGCCATCAGATTTCGCTCGAGCAAATGGCCTCTATCGCCTGCGGGCTAGACGACGCCGGCGTGCCGCTGATCGAAGTCACCCACGGCGACGGCCTGGGCGGCGCGTCCATCAACTACGGGTTTCCCAGCCACAGCGATGAAGACTATCTGCGCCACGTGGTGCCGCTGTTGAAGCAGGCCAAGGTCTCGGTGCTGCTGATCCCGGGCATCGGCACCGTGGAAGATCTCAAAATCGCGGCCGACTGCGGCATTCACACCGTGCGCGTGGCCACGCTGTGTACCGAAGCCGACGTCTCCGAGCAGCACATCAAGGCCGGGCGCGATATGGGCCTCGATACGGTGGGCTTTCTGATGATGGCGCACATGATCGACGCCGATCAGCTCGCCGCGCAGGGCCTGTTGATGGAGTCTTACGGCGCGCAAACCATCTATTGCACCGACTCCGCCGGCTACATGCTGCCGGCCGACGTCACCGCCCGCATCAGCGCGCTGCGCAAGGTGCTGAAGCCCGAAACCGAAATTGGTTTTCATGGCCACCACAATCTCTCGCTGGGGGTGACCAACTCGCTGGCGGCGGTAGAAGCCGGCGCCACGCGTATCGACGGCTCGGCCGCCGGGCTTGGAGCTGGCGCGGGTAACACGCCGCTCGAAGTCTTCGTGGCGGTGGCGCAGCGCATGGGGCTCGAGACCGGCGTTGATCTCTACAAAATCATGGACGTCGCCGAAGAGCGCGTGCTGCCGATCATGGACCAGCAAATCCGGGTGGACCGCGACTCGCTGCTCATTGGTTACACCGGCGTGTATTCCACCTTCCTCCTGTTTGCCCAGCGCGCAGCGGCCCGCTACGGCGTGTCCTCGCGCGACATCCTGGCCGAGATGGGACGGCTGCGAACCGTGGGGGGGCAGGAAGATTTGATCGAGCAAGTTGCGCTCGAACTGCAAGCCAAAGGAGCTGCCCGTGTTTAACGCCCGTACCCTCAATGACGCCACGGTGGCCGCACTCGCCGAGCGCGTGGATAACGCCGCCCGCGATCGCCACACCATTCCCGTGCTGACTGCCGAATATCCGGCGATGACCGACGGAGACGCCTATGCCGTGCAAGCCGCCTTGCGCGGGCGGATGGAAGCCCGTGGCACACGGGTGACCGGGCTCAAGATGGGCCTCACGTCAAAAGCGAAAATGCTCCAGATGGGACTCACCGCTTCGCTGCACGGTTTCATCACCGATGACGCGGCCTACGGTGACGGCGCCGAAGTGCCGGTGGCGCGCTTTATTCATCCGCGCATCGAAGCGGAAATCGCGGTGGTGACCAAGCATGCCTTGCGCGGCCCCCACTGCACGGCGGCCGACGCGGCGGCCGCGATCGATTTCGTGCTGCCGGCGGTGGAAATCATCGATTCGCGCTTTGAAGCTTTCAAATTCGATTTGCCGAGCGTGGTGGCGGATAACACTTCCGCCGCCGGCTATGTGCTGGGCGGCCGGCTGCGCGCGGCGGGTGACATCGACCTCGTTACCGAAGGCGTGGTCTTGAATCGCAACGGGCAGGTGGCCGAGACCGGCGCGGGTGCCGCGGTGTTGGGCGATCCGCTGGAGAGCATCGCGATGCTGGCCAATCAGCGCGCGGCGCTGGGCGCGGACATTCCGGCCGGCACGCTCATTCTTACCGGCGGCATCACCGCCGCTGTTCACGTCGCCGCCGGCGACAGCATCGTGGTGCAGTATCAGAGTCTGGGGTCGATTCGAATCAAATTTATCTAAAGCCGTCAAAGAACGGCGAATCAGAAAACGGGGAGAAAAAAATGGCAATTCGTGGTGTGCTCCGCGTGGCCGAAGTCGCAATCCGGGTGCTGGATCTGAACGCCGCGCGTCGTCATTACGGCGAGTTCATTGGCCTGCACGAAACCTTGAACGACGGCGCGGGCCGCGCCTACTTCAAAGCCTGGGACGAGCACGACCACCACAGTCTGGTCTTGCACGAAGCCGATACCGCCGGCCTCGATTACGTGGCCTTCAAGGTGTACGACGACGCCACGCTCACCAGTCTCACGCAGCGCGTGGAAGCCAGCGGTGTTGCCGTTGAACACCTGCCCGCCGGCACCTATCCGCGCAGCGGTCGCCGCGTGCAGTTTGTCTTGCCGGGCGGTCACGTGATGCAGCTCTATGCCGAGAAAGACCGCGTGGGGAACTCCATGCCGACGCGCAATCCCGGCACCTTGCCAGACGAAGGCGTGATTCGCGGCATGCGCGCCACGCGACTCGACCACGTGCTGTTGGCCGGGCCGAATCTGGCCGAAACCGCGAAGTTTTTCACCGAAGTGCTGGACTTCGATCTGGGCGAAGAGCTGATCGATAACGACAGCAGCATGCAGCTCGCGATTTTTCTCTGTTGCTCCAACAAGCCGCACGACATCGCGTTTGTGCTGCGCGATGAGCCGGGGCGCTTTCATCATGTGTCGTTCTGGCTTGACTCGGTGGCCGACGTCTACCACGCCGGCGACATCATGGGGAAACACAATATCCCGGTGGACGTGGGCCCCACGCGGCACGGCATTACGCGCGGCGCCACGATTTATTTCTACGACCCGTCGGGCAATCGCAACGAGGTGTTTTCCGGCGGCTACATCCACTATCCGGACGTGCCGCATCTCACCTGGGACACCACGCAGCTCGGGCACGCGGCCTTTGCGATCGACAATCAGCCGCGCCCCAGTTTCTTCAACGTGGTGACCTGATCGCTAAAGCGCAGCGCTGGCACAAGGAGTCTTGCCCGTGAACCTCGGATATCCCGATCCCAAACCGGTTTTTGCCTACTTTCACTTTCGCAGTCCGTACTGCTATCTCGCCTCGAAGAACCTGTGGCCGATAGTCGACGACTACCACACCACGCTGGTGTGGCGGCCGCTGGGCGGTTGGGATGGTCGCTCGCCGCCGGATCGCGCCAAAGTGAAAGTACCGCTGGCGCGGCAGGATCTGGCGCGCCACTGCCGACGCATGGGCATTCCCTGCGTGCCGCCGCCGATCACCACCGACGCCACGCTGGCCGGCGTGGGATCGCTGCTGGCAGAAGCGCGCGGCGTGCTCCGCGCCTACATCGTCGAGATGTATCGCGCCGAGTGGGCAGCGGGTCTGGATATCGGTCAGCCCGAGGTCTTGAACGCGGTGGCCGCCGAAGTGGGGCTGGAGGTCGCTGAGTTCGAGGCCTTCTGTCACGACCCGGCTAACCGGCAGCGACTGGACGCGAACTGGAGCGAAGCGCAGGACAAAGGCGTGGTGGGCGTGCCGAGTTTTGTGATCGACGACCAGGTCTTCTGGGGCAACGACCGCATCGACTTTGTGCTTGAGCATCTCAACGAACTTCGGTTGGCACGCCAATGAACACTGTTTCCCTCCAGGCCGTGAACGAGGCCACGCGCTATGTGCGCATCACCGGCATTACCAGCGGCGGCTTTGTCGAGTTCCAGTTCTCGATTGGCGATCCCACGCTGTATCTCGAAATGATTCTGCCCAAGCAGGCATTCGATCTGTTCTGCACGGAGCAGCGCGCCGTGCATTTAAGCGGCGCCCAGGCGCGCATCGTGGATGCCGACCGTCTTAAGTGGCGCGACGGCCCGGCGCAGGACGCGCGCACCGAAACAAGCTTGCTATAAGCCGGGAGCAATCACCCATGAGCATCGATATCAAGACCGCCAACATCGAGCCCGTGCGGCTCACCTTCGACCACCTCGAAGCGCGCATTGGCAAAGGCAAATCCGCCACGCGCTATCAGGAAGCGGTGCACGATTTCCAGATGACGCAGAACTTCCACTACCGGCCCACCTGGGAGCCGGAGATGGAACTGTTCGACGTGCGGCGAACGAAAATTCAGCTCGACGATTTCGACGCCCTCACCGATCCCCGTCAGTACTACTACGGCCCCTACACCATCCAGCGCGCGAAGCAGCAGGACAACGCCGACAGCAACTTCGCGCTGATCGAAAAACGCAAGCTGTTCGCCACCATGAGCGGCGAGTGGACGGACAAAATCCGTCGCCTCATCGTGCCGCTGCGCCACGTGGAGTGGGGCGCGAACACCAACAACACCTACCTCAGCGGCTACGGCTACGGCGCACCGTTTACCTCGGCGGCGTTAATGCACGCGATGGACAGACTGGGCATAGCGCAATACCTCACGCGGCTCGCGCTCGCTGTGAACGGGCAGGACCCGGTGATTCTCGATGAGGGCAAAGCGCTGTGGCTCGACGACCCGCTGTGGCAGCCGCTGCGCCGACTGGTGGAAGACGCGATGGTGCAAAAGGACTGGTTCGAACTGCACGTTTTGCAGAACCTCCTGCAAGACAGCCAGCTGGTGCCACTCGCCTTCGTGCATTTCGATGAGGCCGTGGGCGCGACTGGCAATGTCGCGTTTACGCTCGGCACGGAATTTATGCGTGAGTGGTTTAACGAATCTTCCCGCTGGGTCGACGCCACGATTAAAACCGCGTCGAGCGCGAAGCCGGAGAACCGCCAGCTGCTGAACGACTGGGTGGCTTTGTGGTGGCCGCGCGTGCAGGAAGCGGTGGCGCCCTTGGTGCTCGCCGCGTTTGGCGCAGAGGCGAGCGCCGTGAGTGGCGCGCTCACAGCGGCGCTTAACCTGCGCTTGGGCAAGCTGGGCCTGGAGGCGGTGGCATGAGTCGCGACAAAGTCTTCATCGCCTTTCAAACCAACGAAGATTCGCGCCCGATTGTGGAAGCGATTCTGGAAGACAACCCCGAGGCCACCGTCGACGAACAGCCGGCGATGGTGAAGATTCTGGCGCCCGGTCGACTGGTGGTGAAACGCAGCACCATCGAAGACAAAATCGGGCGCGATTTCGTGCTGCAAAGTATTCACATCAATCTCATCTCGCTCGCCGGCAATATCACCGAAGACGAAGACGAGTTTGTGCTGGCGTGGCATCAGGCCTGAACGGCGCTTGAAAACAGGAGTTCACACAATGGCTGAGAAAAAACTTGGGCTGAAAGAAAAATACCAGTTGATGACCCGCGGCCTCGACTGGGAAACCACCTACCAGCCGATGGATAAGGTCTTCCCGTACGACAAGTACGAAGGCATCAAAATCAAGGACTGGGACAAGTGGGAAGATCCCTTCCGTCTCACCATGGATGCCTACTGGAAATATCAGGCCGAGAAAGAGCGCAAGCTCTACGCCATTCTCGACAGCTTCAGCCAGAACAACGGCCAGCTGAATATCTCGGATGCGCGCTACCTCACGGCGCTCAAAATCTGGATGCAGGGCATTACGCCGGCCGAGTACAACTCGCATCGCGGCTTCTGCATGGTGGGTCGCCAGTTCCGTGGCGCTGGTGCCCGCGTTGCCTGCCAGATGCAGGCGCTGGACGAACTGCGCCACGCGCAAACGCAAATTCACGCCTTCAGCCACTACAACAAACATTTCGGTGGCTTCCATCAGGCGATGCACATGCGCGACCGCGCCTGGTATCTGTCGATTCCGAAGTCCTTCTTCGAAGACGCCATGACCGCCGGCCCCTTCGAGTTTGTGACCTCCATTTCTTTCGCCTTCGAATACGTGCTCACCAATTTGCTGTTCATGCCGTTTGTGTCCGGCGCGGCCTACAACGGCGATATGGCCACGACCACCTTTGGCTTCTCCGCGCAGTCGGATGAATCGCGTCACATGACGCTGGGTCTGGAAGTGGTGAAGTTCGTGCTGGAGCAGCACGAAGACAACGTGCCCATCATGCAGCGCTACATCGATAAATGGTTCTGGCGCGGCTATCGCCTGCTGGCGCTGGTGGGCGTGATGATGGACTACATGCTGCCGCGCAAAGTGATGTCCTGGGCCGAAGCCTGGGGCATTTACTGGGAAGAGAACGGCACCGCGCTGTTTAACGATCTGGCGCGCTACGGCATCAAGCCGCCGAAGTATCACGAGATCGCGACCGCCGAAAAAAATCACATCACGCACCAGGCCTGGGCCGTGTTCTATACCGCGTGCCCCGCCACCGGCTTCCACGCCTGGCTGCCGCAGGAATACGAACTCGACTGGCTGTCGGAGAAGTACGGCAGCACTTTCGATCGCTACTACCGCCCGCGCTTTGCCGAGTTCGCGCGCATCGAACGCGAAGGCGGCCGCTTCTACACCAATCGTTTGCCGCTGGTGTGCCAGACCTGTCAGGTGCCGGATTTCTTCACCGAGGTGGATAACCCGATGAAGCAGTCGATTCGCCAGTACGAATGGCAGGGCATGAAGTACAACTTCTGCTCCGACGGTTGCCGCGACATCTTCGCCCACGAGCCGGAAAAATTCTGTCAGGCCTACATCCCGCCGCAGCAGATCTATCAGGGCAATGCGGGCGGTGCGCGCACGCTGCCGGAATACGCGGCGTGGCTGAAGTGCGAGTTCGGCAAAGACTCCGGCGAGTACTACACCTCGGAGGACTACGCGCGCTGGAAAGCCATGCACGGCGGCAACGACACCACGCCTTCTTCGGCGGCGGCCTGAAGGCAAGGCCATGGCAACCATCTCCATTGGTGAGTACAAATTCCCGCCCGCCGACCGCATCGAAAACTACGGCGGCGACATCAACATCTATGTGTGCTGGGAACATCACCTGCTCATCCCCTGCCCGGCGGCCTACCGCTTGCCGCCGGACATCGCGCTCATCGATTTTCTGGAGCAGATGTTTCGTCCCGACCACAACCATCATCCGGAGTACGCCAAAATCGACTACGCCACGCTGGTGTGGACGCTGGACGGCAAGCCCTGGGCGCCGCGCCTGGACGCGAGCCTGCGCGAGAACGGCGTGACGCATATGTCGTATCTCTCCTTCCGCGCGCCGGGCCTGGATGGCGTGAACGGCGACGGCGTGTGAGATGGCGCGCGCCCCGGTATGAGTTTTCAGCTCACGATTGAACCCACCGGTGAGGTGGTGGAAGTGGAAGAAGGCCAGTCGCTGCTCGACGCCTGTTTGCGCGCAGGCATCTATCTGCCCTATGCGTGCAATCACGGCCTGTGCGGCACCTGCAAAGTGCAGGTGGTCGAAGGCGAGATCGAGCACAACGAGGCCTCGTCTTTTGCGCTGATGGATCTCGAGCGCTCTGAAGGCAAATGCCTCGCCTGCGTCGCCACGCTCAGCAGCGACTGCGTGATCGAAGCCGATGTCGAAGAAGAACCCGACGCCCAACATCACCTCGTGCAGGACCTCACGGCGCGCGTGGTGCGCCTGGCGGATCTCACGCCGACGGTGAAAGGTGTGTGGCTCGAATTGCCCGCGCCGGGCTTGAGCTTTCAGGCCGGGCAATATGTGAATGTGTCCGTGCCGGGCGTCGCCGGGCCGCGCGCGTTTTCCATCGCCTCCGCGCCGTCGTCGCCCACGCTCCTCGAACTCAATGTGCGCAAAGTGGACGGCGGTGCGGCCACGACTTATCTGCACGAGCAGGTGCAGGTGGGCGACACACTCGCCATCAGCGGGCCGCTGGGGCGCTTCTTCGTGCGCGAATCGGCGCACCTGCCAATGATTTTTCTGGCCGGTGGATCGGGGGTTTCCAGCCCGAAATCGATGATTCTCGACCTGCTCGAACGCGGAAACACGCAGCCAATCACGCTGGTCTACGGCGCGCGCAATCGCGATGAACTGTACGACCACGACCTGTTCGAATCCCTCGCCGCCGCGCACGCCAACTTTCGCTATGTGCCGGTATTGGGCGAAGCGTCGGCAGACTGGATCGGCCTCACCGGCATGACGCACGACGCCGCCAACGAGGTCTTCGCCAAACGTTTCAGCGAGCACAAGGCCTATCTGTGCGGACCGCCGTTGATGATCGAAGCCTGCATCAGCGCACTCATGCAGGGGCGCTTGTTTGAGCGCGACATCTACACCGAAAAGTTCTTGTCTGCGGCCGACGGCGCCGAAGGCCTCGCGCGCAGCCCGCTGTTCCGCCGGCTCTGAACGGCGCGCGCGGCGTGAATTTTCAAATCCTCATCGAAGACACCGGCGAAACCTACGCCTGCGCCGAGGGCGAAACCTTGCTCAAGGCGATGGAGCGTTTGGGGCGTAAAGGGATTCCGGTGGGCTGTCGCGGCGGCGGTTGCGGCGTGTGCAAGGTGCAGGTGACGCAGGGCGATTGCCAACGGCGCCGGATGAGCCGCGCGCATGTGACGCTGGCGGATGAAGCGCAGGGCATCGGGCTCGCGTGCTGTCTCATTCCCCAAAGCGACCTTGCGCTGCGCGTGCTCGGCCAACTCCGCGAGCCGGTACTGCGCGCCGTGCCGCGCGCCTTCACGGTTTAATTTTTTACGAGCTTTTAAGGAGAACCCCATGGCCCTTTCCGCTGTATTACGTCCGGGACATGTGTGCCTGCGAGTGCTGGACCTCGAGGCCGCGCTCAAGCACTACCGCGACAGCATTGGTCTCATCGAAACCGCGCGCGACGCGCAGGGCCGCATCTATCTCAAAGGCTGGGACGAGCTCGACTGGTTCTCCGTGGTGCTGCGCGAAGCCGACGCGCCCGGCATGGACTCCATGGGCTTCAAGGTGCTGAACGAAGCGCATCTCGCGCGCTACGAGGCGGGCTTGAAAGCCTTCGGCTGCAAGGTCGAGCGCATCCCCGCCGGCGAACTCGCCCACTGCGGCGAGCGCGTGCGCTTCGATACGCCCACCGGCCATTTCTTCGAGCTGTACAGCGAGAAAGAACACTTTGGCAACGGCATGGGCCGGCTTAATCCCAACCCCTGGGTGGAAGGCCTGAAAGGCATGCAGGCCCAGCGCTTCGACCACTGCCTCGTGTATGGCGACGAC
>CANFVX010000036.1 GCA_947450495.1 Gammaproteobacteria bacterium | reverse complement strand
CGTGCTGCACGCTACGCCCGGTGCTGGCGTCGGAGACTTGCGCCGCGGGCCCCGGCGCTGCCACCGAGTCCGTCGTCGCCCGCTACGGCACCGGGCTCGATTTCGAGGTGTATCGCAACGACAGCGCGGTCGGTCGGCATGAGGCGCGCTTCTCGCGTGAGAACGGTTACCTCGTGGTGCATTCGATGCTCGACATCAGCATCAAATTGCTGTTTATCGAGGCCTATCACTACCGCTACGAAGCCACCGAGTACTGGTGCGATAACCAGCTCATGCGGCTTGCCGCCACGGTGAACGACGACGGCAAACGCAGCGAAGTCAGCGCGGTTGCGGAGCAGGGACATCTGCGCATGAGCGCACCCGACGGCAGCTTTGAAGCCCCGGCCGGCAGCTTTGCCACCAATCACTGGCATCCTGGGGTGCTACTCAGTAGCGCGGTGATCAACACCCTCACTGGCCATCTCAACCGCGTGCAGCTCAAGCCCTGCGCGGAGCCCGCCCCGAACGGCGAGCAGACCGCACGCTGCGTCGACTACACCGGCGATCTGCAGGCCCGCGTGTGGTACGACGATACCGGTCGCTGGCGCGGTCTGGCGTTTGCCGGAAGCGACGGCTCGCACATCGACTACCGGCTCCGCGATTCCGCGGCGATCCGCTCAGCGCAGACAGATCCATGAGCGGCCACAGCGACGTAACTTCCGCAAACCTGCACAATCGACCGGCAGCCTCGCGACAGGAGACCCGGCACCTATGAACATCTGGATTACCGGCGCCTCGACCGGCATTGGATTGGCACTCGCCCGCCACTATGCGCTGGCCGGCCATTGCGTGGTGCTGTCCGCGCGCTCGCTTGACACCCTGACCGCCGCCGTCGCCTCGCTGCCCCCCGGCACCAGC
Organism: Gammaproteobacteria bacterium; assembly: GCA_947450495.1. Taxonomy (GTDB): domain Bacteria; phylum Pseudomonadota; class Gammaproteobacteria. The sequence goes on along the minus strand of CANFVX010000036.1, from coordinate 16,619 downwards.
CACGCCGTGCCGCTCGACGTCACCGACGAAGCCGCCGTGATGGCGGCGGTGGAAGACATTGAAGCGCGCTACGGCCCGCTCGATCTGGCAGTGCTGAATGCAGGTACCTATGCGCCGGTCCGCGCAGCCTCGTTCACGAGCGCTGCGGCCCGCCAGATGATGGAAGTGAACTACTTCGGCATCTGCCATGGTTTGGCCGCGCTGATCCCACGCTTCATGAGCCGCGGCCGCGGCCAGATTGCGGCCATGGCGTCGGTCGCGGGCTACTGCGGCCTGCCTTACGCCGGCACCTACAGTGCCTCGAAAAGCGCCGTGGTCCGGCTTTGCGAGTCGCTCGCGCCGGAACTCACCGCCGCCGGAGTGCAACTGAGCGTGGTGAATCCGGGCTTCGTCGCGACGCCGCTGACGGCGAAAAACGATTTCCCCATGCCCTTCCTGATAGGCCCGGAGGACGCCGCACAACGCATTGCCGAAGGCCTCGCCAGCGGTCGCTTTGAGGTGCGGTTCCCGCGCCGCTTGGCGTGGCTGCTCAGCCTCATCGCGGCGCTACCCTATCCGCTCTATTTTGCGCTGACCAAGCGCATGCTGCGCCCCGCATGATCCCGCCCGGACTCACCCGCTACATCGAGTTTATGAGCACGCTCAGCGAGGCGCGTTTGAGCGAACTGCCCACGATCGTCACCGACGACATGAGCTTTCAGGATCCCTTCAACAACTTGCGTGGACGCGAAGCCTTTGCTCGCTGCCTGCACGAAATGCTGGGGCAGCTCGCAGACTTGAAAATCACCGTCACCCATGTGGGCGAGTTGCTGGACCCAGCAGGTGAGGGCGCGGCGCGCTACGTGCTGCGCTGGACGTTTGGGGGGCGGCTCACCAAGCTCGGTAACCGGCCGTGGCAGGTTACCGGCATGAGCGAAGTCACGCTCGCCGCCGATGGGCGCGTCAGTTCTCATATCGATTACTGGGACGCCGCCCAGGGGCTTTACGAACAGTTGCCGCTGGTGGGCGGCCTGCTGCGCTGGCTAAGGCGGCAACTGGCGGTGCGCGGGGTCATCCAGTACTGAATGACTCAAACGTGCTCGACGCGTAACTGCACGACGTCGCACACCCCAAGCCTGAAGCCGGCTTCGCAGTAGCAGAGGTAGTAACGCCACATCCGCCGGAAGCGCTCGTCAAAACCCAGCGGCGACAAGCGCGGCCAGGCCGCATCGAAGCGCTCCCGCCAGTGCGCCAGCGTGCGCGCGTAATCCAGACCAAACCGCACCGTTTTTGTAACCCGCAAACCCGCCCCGCCAAAGACATCAGCGAGAATCGGCTCGCTCGGTAACATACCGCCCGGAAAGATGTAGCGCTGGATGAAATCTGGATTCCGCCGGTAGCGCGCGAAGCGATGCGGCGCGATGGTAATCGTCTGAATCCCGGCCACCCCGCCGGGCCGCAGGCTGCGTTTCAAGCTGGCGGCGTAGGCTGGCCAGTAGCGCTCGCCGACCGCTTCCAGCATTTCAATGGACGCAATGCGGTCGTATTGCCGCTCAAGCGCGCGGTAGTCGCGGATTTCGAGTTCACATTGCCCTTCGGCCACCGCCGGGGCGAGGCGTTCGCGGGCGTAAGCCGTTTGTTCTTTCGACAGCGAAATCCCGTGGACGCGAGCCCCCGTGCTGAGCGCGTGCTCGGCGAAACCGCCCCAGCCGCAGCCGATTTCCAGGAGGTCCTGCCCCTGATTTAGCTCCAGCATCTCGCCCAGATGCTGGTATTTCCGGCGTTGCGCGGTTTCCAGCGAATCCTCCGGGCGGTCAAACAGGGCAGAGGAGTAGGTCATCGTGGGGTCTAACCACTCGCGATAAAACGCATTCCCCAAGTCGTAGTGGTAGGCGATGTTGCGCTGGCTCTGGCGCTGGGTATTGCGTCGCCGCCAGTGATGCAGTCGGTCGAGCCAGCGGGCGGGCACGATGCCGCCCACCATGTCCCCTTTTGCGTTGTCATTGCGACCCAACACTTCCAGCAGCGTGGTGAGCTCGGGGCTATCCCATTCCCCTTCCAGATAAGACTCGGCAAAACCGATGTCGCCTCGCGCAATCGACCGCCACACCGGTTTGGCGCTCGTCAGCTGCCAGACGGCCGTAGCGGGATCCTGCGCCTGGCCTAGACCCAGTTGGCGGCCGTCGGGCAAATCCACCCGTAGCCCACCCTCACGCAATCGCTTTCCCATGACGCGGAGCACACGCTCGGCAATGCGCGGGAAACGCTGGCGAGCGGCAGGCGGGGCATTGTGCGGGGAGGCAGAATTAGCCATCTGAGCGGGGCTCCAATACTCGAGGTCGATGCTGTAAGGGGATTTTCTTCAACCAGAGACGCAAGGCTTCCCAATGAATGCCGGCCATGACCTTGAAGGTTGCCAACGGGAAACGCAGCAGCATCCGCAGCAAGGCGCCGGTGGACCAAGGCGTTCGCCGCCCGCCAAACGCCGCGTGCAAGCGCAGGCCTTCGTCGTCGACATAACGGATGGCCAGCGCCAGCGATTCGGCCGGGAGACTGAGGTCGAACTGGTAGCGACCCTGCATATCAAAAAACGGCGAGACGAAGAGCGCCTTGGTGCATTCCTGACGCGCGATGCGCCGGCCGTCCGCGTGGGCCGGCAAGAGGTAGTGAATCCGCTGCCCAAAAGTGTTGTTGACCTCGTAGAGCATGGCCATCAAAGCGTTGCCGTCATAGCAATACACCACGGTAATCGGGTTGAACGCATAGCCGAGAATCCGCGGCAAACAGAGCACTTCAAAGCGCGCTTGGGCGGTGGGATAGCCGGCATCAGTCAGCACCGCTTGCAGCCAGTCGCGGAACGGGCGGCCGTCGCCGCTGCCATGGTCGGCGTCCCGCCACGCCAACAAGGCCGGCGCGTTCACCCCGAACAGATAGCGCCGCGCGAGTGTGGGCAATTCATTGAGATCGAGTAACAGATAGCACAGCCCATAGCGCAAGCGGTGCTCACGCGTGCGCACTCGCCGGTGGCTCACCACGCCGCGGTAGAGCGCAGAGCGCAGGCTCATACCGGGATCTCGGGCGTGCGATTGACCAGCGCGGTGCGCCCGGCATCAGCACTCCAGGTCCACGGCCGGCGGACGCCGCCCAGCGCTTCGGCCACCCAGAGGCCGGATTCCAGCGCATCTTCGTGAAATCCGTAGCCGAAGTAACTGCCACAAAACCAGGTATTGCGCTGGCCCTGCAGGCGCCAAAGCTCGGACTGCGCCGCCAGCGCATCGCTGTCAAACAGCGGATGGCTGTAGTCGAACTGCCGATGCACGCTGGAAGCGCGCGGTTCGTGCGCGGGATTGAGGGTCACGAACAGGGGACGCCGCACTTGCAAAGGCTGGAGCCGGTTCATCCAGTAGGTCACGCTGGGTTTGGCGCCAACCTCTCCCAGATGATTCCAGCTGGCCCAAGCGGCCTTTCGCTGCGGCATGAACGAGGCGTCTTCGTGCAAGACCGCCCGGTTTTGCGCATAGCGGAAGGCGCCTAACAAACGCTGCTCGTCGGCGGAGGGCGCCACCAGCAGCGTGAGCGCCTGATCGGCATGCGCCCCGATGACCACATGGTCGTAGCGATCGATACGGCCATCTTCCAGCCGGATTTCGACTTCGTCGTAGAGCCGCTCTACCGACACCACCGGCGCCCCGATGTGGACACCGCCCGAGATCCCGCTGACCAGCCGCCGCACGTATTCGCGGCTCCCGCCGACGACCGTGCGCCAGGCGGGGCGATCGGAGAACTGCACCAAGCCATGGTTGGCGCAAAAATCGAGGAAGGTGCGCGCCGGGTATTCCAGCATCTGATCCGCCGTTGCCGACCAGATGGCGCCAGCCATGGGCAGGAGATGGTCGTCGCGGAAGGCGCGCGAGTAGCCATGGCGAGCAAGCAGTTGCCCGAGGGTAAGACTGTCGCGGGCGGCTTCTGCCCGGTGGGCGCGCGAATCCCGATAAAACCGCCGAATGTCGCTCAGCATGCGCCAGAACCGTCGGTTAAAAAGATTGCCAGGCTGCGCAAACAGACCGGCCAGATTGGTGCCCGCATATTCCAGCGCGCCATCCCGCAGAGAGACCGCAAAAGACATATCGCTAGGCGCGGTTGGCACGCCCAGATGCTCAAAGAGCTGCGTGAGATTGGGGTAATTGGGAGGGTTATAGACGATGAAACCGGTGTCCACCGGAATCGAGCTCTCACCGCCGGGGACTTCAACGGTATTGCTGTGCCCCCCGAGGTAGCGGGCCTGTTCGTAGACGGTGACGTGGTGGTGCTGGCTGAGCAGCCACGCGGCACCCAGCCCTGCGACCCCGGACCCGACCACTGCGATGCGCCTGCTCTGCAACTTGCTACCCCCGTCGGCCATGAAACCTCTCCACACGAATCAGCCCCACAGTTTACGCAGTGATGTCGCCCGAAGGATCAGGCATTGTGTCGGCAGCGGGCCGTGGCCGACCGCGCCGGTATTTCACCCAGACGGTGATCCGCCCTTTTCGACTGGCCGTAAACGAAACATGCTGACTCAACTCATGACCGACGCCATCACCCCGCCACTGGAAACCGCTGCCGTAGTGCCCTTCCCTGCCGAGGCCACCAGGCTCGCAGAGGTGGAGCCTACCGTTCGGGAAACCGAACTCCTGCTGAAGATTCGCGACGCGCGCGACCGCGGCGCGTTTGCCGATCTCTTCGGGCGATTTGCCCCGAAGATTAAAGGCTATCTCCAACGCACCGGCCTGAATGCGGAAGACGCGGAGAATATTCTGCAGGACATCATGATTGCGGTGTGGAACAAGGCACGACTGTTCGATCCGCTCCGCGCCTCGGCCCGCACCTGGATCTATTCACTGGCCCGGAATCGGCTTATCGACATGAAGCGCGCCGAGCAACGTGAGTATGCGGCGTTGGAGCGGTACGCCGGCGAAACCGCCGGTGATGCCGTCTATGAAGAAGATCTGCTCGCACGAGCGATGGGCCAAAACTCAGTCGCGCTACTGGCACTCATTCCCCCGGAGCAAGCTCGTGTGCTCCTGATGGCCTATGTGGAAGGGAAGTCGCATCGCGAAATCGCTCGCGAACTCAATCTGCCCATAGGGACTGTGAAATCTCGCGCCCGTCTCGCCTTTCAGCGGGTGCGCGGCATTCTGGAGAAGAACGCTTGAACGTCACTCAACATCCCGACACCGCCTGGTTGCTGGACTACGCAACGGGCGCCTTGAGCCGCAATTTCGAACTGGTGCTTGGCGCCCATTTGATGGCCTGCGCCCACTGCCGAACGGAGCTTCGCGCCGCCGAACGTTTGGGCGCCGCGTTGATGATGGCGGGCTCGGCCGAGCGCCCGCAGCTGGCGCCACAACGAGTGCTAGAAGCAGAGGCCAGCCCGTCGCCATGGGTCAACGCTCGCGCGCTGAGCGCCGGTGATACCGATGCGCTCGATTTGCAGACCGTCGTTTCCCAATATCTGGACTGTGGCCTCGGTGCGTTGCCCTGGCGCAGCGCCGGTCGCGGCCTGCAAATTGCTCGCCTCAGAAGCGAGGAAGAAGAGCGCCTCTGGCTGGTGAAAGCCGCGCCGGGCACGGTACTGCCGCGCCACAGCCATACCGGCAGCGAACTCACGCTGGTCCTGAAGGGCGCCTTCTTCAGCGGCCAAACCATCTATTCCGCCGGTGACATCGAAGACGCCAACGAATGCGTGGACCACCAGCCGGTCGTCACCCGTGAGAGCGAATGCCTCTGCCTCGCCGTCACGGAAGGCCCGCTCCGGTTCCGCTCCTGGCTGCCGCGCATCGCGCAGAGTTATCTCGGGATCTGATTTCACCTCGCCTGCGGGCTATGCAGGCGAGTCTGGTCGGCTATCCTATGTGGCCTTTTACCGGGCCGCTCCTGGGCCCTCGCTGCGCATGCAGAGGCGCCATGAACACTCCTCCCCCTCATTCTATTCACGGCATAGGCCGGATCGGCATCGTCGGCGGCGGCCAGCTCGCGCGCATGATGGCCGAAGCGGCGCCGGCGATTGGCCTCAGCATCACCGTGCTGGACCCCGCGCCGAACGCCCCGGCCAGCGATTTCGCCCCCCAAATCGTGGCCGCCTACGACAACCTTGAAGCCCTGCAAGCACTGGCTGCGGCCAGCGATGTGGTGACAATTGACATAGAAGCGGTGAGCGCTGCTTCCCTGGCCGCGCTCGAAGCGGCCAATGTGCGCGTTGCGCCATCCAGCAACGTGCTCGGCATCATTCAGGACAAACTGCTGCAAAAGGAATTTCTTAGCGCCGCCGGCCTGCCGGTTGGCCGTTACGCGGGCGTTGATAAGGTCGAGGAAGTGATCGCCTTCGGGCTCCCCTGCATCCTCAAGGCCCGTCGCCACGGTTACGACGGCCGGGGCGTCAAGCTCGTTCGAACTACCGCAGAGGCAAGCGAGTTTTTACGCCACGGTCCCTGTCTTGCCGAAGAGATTGTGGATATCAAACGGGAACTGGCGGTGATGATTGCCCGGAATACCGCAGGCGAGACCGCGCTATACCCGGTCGTTGAAGCAGAATTCGATCCGGCGGCCAATATCCTCAACACCATTATCGCGCCAGCACTGGTCAGCCCCGAGATTGCGGCTCGCTGTGGCGAGCAGGCGATGCAGGCCGTGGCGGCGCTCGACGGCGTGGGCATTTTCGGCATTGAGTTTTTCCTGACCCACGGCGGTGAAGTCATCCTGAATGAAATTTCGCCACGCCCGCATAACTCCGGGCACTATACGATTGAGGCCTGCGCCACCTCGCAATTCGAGCAGCACCTGCGGGCAGTAAGCGGTCTGCCGCTGGGCGCGACCACCTTGGTCCATCCAGCAGCGTCGTTCAATTTGCTGGGCGCGCCAGACGCGCACGGCGAACCGGCTTATCGTGGGCTCGACACCGCCGCCGCCAGTCCGGGCGTAGCGGTCCACCTCTATGGCAAGCACCGAGTCTCGCCCTACCGCAAGATGGGTCACGTCACCGTCACTGCCAGCGAACGGTCTGAGGCGCTTCAAAAAGCGAACGAACTCCAACAACTGATCCGGATCGAGGGGAGCGAGCAATGAGTCAGCCAGTCGTCGGCATCATCATGGGCAGCGATTCCGACCTGAAAATCATGGCGGATGCCGCAACGGTGCTGGAGCAGTTCCAGATCCCTTTCGAACTCACCGTGGTCTCCGCTCACCGCACCCCACAACGCATGGTGGATTACGCCAACAGCGCGGTGGCGCGGGGACTTAAGGTCATCGTGGCGGGCGCCGGCGGCGCGGCCCATCTGCCCGGCATGGTGGCCAGCCTCACGCCACTGCCGGTCATTGGCGTGCCGATCGCGGCGACCGTCCTCAATGGCACCGATGCCCTGCTCTCCATCGCCCAGATGCCGGCAGGTGTGCCCGTCGCCACGGTGGCCGTGAACAACGCGACCAATGCTGGCCTATTGGCGGTGCAGATTCTCGGGACCGCAGACGTGGGACTGCGACAAGCCATGCATGACTACAAGCAGGGGCTGGAAGCCAAAGTGCTTGCCGCTGCGGAGCGTGTTGGCCGCCAGTTCTCTCCAGGTTAAAGCCGAGCGGGTCGCGCGGCGGCGCCCGCGCAGAAAAGGCTCAAACTTGCTCGCGGAGCCACGCTTTTCCTGAGCCTGCGCAAGGCATCTCGACGCCGCTGTGTTTCGCTAGACCCTGACCGGATCCACCGGCGAGGGGAGCAACAGCGACATGGATGAGCGCATTTCCGCAGGCGGGCCTTCCGCCATCACCAACCCACCACCCCGCCCCCAAGCCAACGGCTGGCTGCGCCGCCAATATGCAGGCTTGCTAAGCAGTGCGGGGATTGCGATCAACGGCTCTTCGCCGTGGGACCTCAAAGTGCACGACGAGCGGCTCTTCTCCCGCTGCTTGCGCGACGGGACGGTGGGCCTGGGTAACGCCTATGTGGATCAGTGGTGGGACGCAGACGCGCTGGATGAATTCTTCGCTCGGCTGATCAAAGCCCGCGTGGACGAGCGCGTGCTGAATGTGCCGCGCCGGGTCGCGGCGTGGTTGTCTAATCTCGTGAATCTGCAAAGCCTGCAACGCTCACGGCGGGTGGGCGAACAGCATTACGACCTGAGCAACGAACTCTACCGGCACATGCTAGGGCCTCGGATGGTCTACACCTGTGGCTATTGGCCTCACGCGGCAAGCCTGGACGAGGCGCAGGAAGCCAAACTGGATATGGTCTGCCGGAAACTCCGGCTAGAACCCGGCATGCGCGTGCTGGATATCGGCTGCGGCTGGGGCAGCTTTGCGCGCTTCGCCGCCGAGCGCTACGGGGCCCACGTCACCGGGGTCACCATTTCCCGTGAGCAAGCCGCTTATGCACGGGAATACTGCCGGGGCCTGCAGGTCAGCATCAAGCTGGAAGACTATCGGGAGACCGCAGGCGGCTACGACCGCATTGCCTCGCTCGGCATGTTTGAGCACGTAGGACACAAAAACTACGCGACCTACATGCAGCGTGTGCGGCAGCTGCTCGTGCCAGACGGTCTGTTTCTGTTGCATACGATTGGGCGCAACGACTGGGGGAGCGGCGTTGATCCCTGGGTCACCCGCTATATTTTTCCGAACAGCGAAATTCCGTCACTCGCGCGCGTTATCGCGGCGTTTGACCGAACCTTTGTGCTGGAAGATCTCCATAATTTTGGTGCCGACTACGCCCGTACGCTCACCGCGTGGCGAGACAATTTCATCAGCGCGTGGCCCCACATCAAACACGATTTGCCGGTGAGCTTTTATCGCCGCTGGCTCTACTACCTGAATATGTTTGCCGGGGTGTTTCAGGCGCGTGGCCTGCAACTGTGGCAACTGGTGCTAGCACCGGAGGGAGTGGCGGGCGGCTATCGCCGCCCGGCCTGAAGTAGCCCCGCCTCCTCCCCGTTTGGGAAGGCGGCGGGTTAGGCGACGCTTAAACGTGCGCCTCAGCGGCGAACATTTTGAGGTCGATGCTCTCGCCAACCATGAGGTCGTCGCGGGCCATGAACTTCGGCTTCACGAACCACACGAGTAACGGCAGCACCATCAGCGACAGCACCATGTTAATGAGCATGATGGCCACCAGCAAAATACCCATATCCGCCATGAACTTGAGGTCAGACAGGAAGTACCAGGGCAGGATGCCCATCAGCATGATGGTCGCCGTAAACATGATCGCCTTGCCGGTGGTCGTCAGCGCTGCGTTAATCGCTTTCGGCAGATTGTGATCATGGGCCTGAAACTCCTCGCATATGCGCGACAGCAGATAAATGCCGTAGTCGATACCCACGCCCACCCCCATCACCGCCACGATCGTCGCGTTGATGTCCATCCCAATCCCAAGCAAGTGCATGGACGCCCCAAGCATGAAGTTGGACATGTTCACCGGCACGAGCATCAGTAAGGCAGCGACGATCGAGCGATAGGCATAAGCCGCGATGACCAAAATCGCCACGTTAACCAGACCGAGGATCAAGTAGTGGTACTGGTGCACGACGTTGTTCATTGCCTGCTGCAGCGCTATCACGCCACTGCCAAGGCGAACCACGAAGTCAGGATGGTCCTTGCCCACAATCGCTACGGCGCGTGCCGCACTGGCCAACGCTGCATCCACTGTTTCCTGCTTGTTATCGCGGAACCATGAGGAGACCGTCAGGTTCTGGAATTGCAAGTCGGAAATAGTGGCGAAGTTGACTGGGTTGGTCCCCATCGTCGCCGCAAAGCCGGCGGCAGATACCGCTGCGTCGGTCATATCGAGCGGCATCCACTTGGGATTGCCACCCGAATATAGACGATTGACCTCGCCCATGTAGTCGGCGAAAGACGATGTGGCGCGCGGCTGAATGGTCGGGTCAGACTCCATCAAATACTGGATGCCGGCGGCAACCTTCACGTATTCAGCAGTTCGACCCACCCGGCGCTCATTAGTGCCTTCTTCGCCCTTCTTGGTTTTCGATTCAATCACGACTTCCAGGGTATTCATGCCGGGGAAGTGAGCGTTGATGGCACGCACGGCGGTGTTGAACTCGGAGTCGTACCACAGCAGGTTGCTGCCTTCCACCGGGTTACCAATCTTGATCAGCGAATTCACATAAACCGAGCCAATGCCCAGAATCGTGAAAATCACCGCCGAGTAAATCGCCGGCTTACCGAAGCAGGACCGGGAAATCGCGTCCAGCAGGCGTTGCTCCAGCAAGTGAATGCCGGATTCCTTACCCTTGCCACCCACGATTTCCTCAAGGTTGCGCGGGGCAGGCAGGTAGGACAGCAGAATAGAGATCAGGAATACACCGGTTGGGATAATCCACAGCGCCCACACGCCGCAGAACCACGCGTGATTAACCATGGTCTTGATGGGCGCGATGGCAATGAAGATGATCCCGAAGACGTCCGTCATGATGCCAAGAATGGACGGGGCCATCATGACCGCCATGGTGATTTCAGCCGCCTTGCGCTTGTCTTTGAGGTGCATCAGCACTTCGTAGTAACGCTCGGTGTACTGCACGCAGTGAGAAAACGAACGCGCCACCAGCAGGAGCGGCACAATCATCAGCAAGGGCTCAATGGGACGTCCCATCCACCCGATAAAACCAAAACCCCAGATACCGGCGACACCGGAGCAGATGATCGGCGTGACCACACCCGCCACGTTCCGCATGTACAGCACCAGCGCAATGATGAGGGCCGCGATGGTGATCGAGAAAATGCTGTAGGTCTGCTTCTGGAGTTTATAGACCCAGCCGGTGAGGATGGGTTGTCCAGCGATGTAAACATCGTGGTCGGCGTCGCGCGATTTCTCCACGAGTTTCTGCAAGAAAGTGAAGGCCTCGCCGTAGTCGATGGTGTCGTGAAAGGCCACCGTAATCAGGGTTGCCGTTTCATCGCGAGACACATAGAAGGACTGCGCATTGGGCGAACTGGCCACCCGCTGGCGGAAGGCCGCGACTTCTTCGGGAGACGATGGCGCCTTGCTCTCCATCAGGGGGCGCATGTCGACGCCGTCGGGCGTCGCTTCGGCGTAGCGCAGTTTTTCGGTCGAGATAGAAATCAGCGTGTCGTGGTCAACCTTGGGCGCAAGGTCAACCTCGCGGGTCATTTTCCAGACCTTGTCCAAGGTCTTGGCGTTGTAGATGTCGCCATGCTTGGCCTTGACCATCAGCGAGACGGTCAGTGGATTACCGAAGTTGGGGTGGTCGAAATAAATCTGGACGAACGGGTCGTTTTTCGGCAACAGGTCTTTGAAGATGGTCCGGATTTCGACGCGGGGGAAACCCGCCATGAAAGCCAGGGTGACAATGATGAACCCAATCCCCACCGATGCACGGTGATTCATGACCCATCGAGCGAGCGTGAATCTCATTTAAACCAAACCTCCCCAAGGTAGAACGTTTTTATCCAGTCCTGTTTCCCGCTAAAAGAAAACCCGCAGGGTTGCGGGTTCTTTGATGGTGCCGGCGCGCAGACTCGAACTGCGGACCTACTGATTACGAATCAGTTGCTCTACCACCTGAGCTACGCCGGCATGCGGGAACGGCTGGTCCGGAATCATAACCCAAAGTTTTCGGGAATTGCCCCGCTCAAGCGGACAGATTGCGCATTCCGGAGACGGATAATGACGTCGAGCCCCTCGGCCACTGTCCCTGCTGGGGCTGCGGGCAGACAGGCTGCAAGCGCGGCGGGCATTTCGAGGTCGGTCAGGGTGCCATCATCGACGTTGTAGTAATGAAAATGCGGTCGCACGTTGGAGTCGTAGAAGACCCGGGCAGCGTCCACCCTGAGTTCGCGCAATAGTCCACGGGCTGCAAACAGTCCCAGCGTGTTGTAGACCGTGGCCTTGGAGACCGCCGCACCGTCGCTATTCACGCGCTCCAGCACCTGGTCGGCCGCCAAATGCTGGTCTTGTGCGAACAAGACCGCGGCGATTTCCAGACGCTGCGGCGTAGGCAGAATGCCCTTCGACTCCAGCCTGTGGGCCAGTGCAGAGCGATCGAGCAAGCATGTTGAGGAAGTTTCACGCATGCGCCGAAGTATACCGGTGGACCCTACTCTGTCCAGATTTGGCGCGCCGAGCCTGTGACGCGGATTCCCTGCCAACCCAGCACGACATGAGAAGCCGTTCACAATTGGCTCCCGTTCGGGCTGGCGCACCGACCGTTAGTGGGCGCAGAAGCGCCGCTCGTCCGGCTGACACCTGCAGACCATCGATTGCCAGCCGACACTACGTCAATGAGAAAAGTAGCCGGCTTCACGATCGTCGAATTAATGATCACCATCGCGGTCGCGGGCGTGGTGATGGGGTTTGCACTGCCTGCAGTGCGCCAGTTCCTGCAAGGCAATCGCATGACTTCGCAGCTCAACATGCTGGCGTCCTCGCTGGCCACCGCCCGCAGCAGCGCCATCACTCAAAACGCCCGCGTGCTGATCTGTCCCTCCTCGGACGGCAGCACCTGTACAGCCACCACCACCTGGCAGAACGGCTGGATTGCCTTCATCGATCGGAACAACGACTTTGCCCACACCCTGAGCGCCAGCGGCTGCAATCAGGACGCCACCACCGACTGCCTCCTGACGCGCCAACAGACGCTCACGGGGAGCAACACCCTCACAGCGGCCTCTGGCGTCGGCAATATGCTGGGCTACAACGGCACGGGAACCGGCATCTGTGATGCCAACAAAGACAAGACTCCCGAATCCTGTGTCGCCGCCAACACCTACTTCACGATCTGCGACACACGCGGTAGCGGTTCGGCCCGGGGATTAGCGATTTCCAACACCGGCCGGAGCACCATCATCGACAAGACGCCGACCGGGTCGGCCCTGACGTGTCCATAGCCATGACCAGAAAAATGCCTTCCGCAGCCCGCGGTTTCACCCTTATCGAAGTGCTCGTCGCACTGGCGATCTTCACCATTGGCCTGCTCGGCATTGCAGGCCTGCAGGTCGCCGGAATGCGGTTTACCCAAGGCGCCCAACTCCGCTCGGTCGCCACAATCCAGGCGGAAAACATGGCCGACCGCATGCGCGCCAATCGGGTCGGGGTGCAGGATGGTTTCTACAACACCAATGGCACGATGCCTTCCAGCATTACCAAAGACTGCAGCGTGAATAGCTGCAGCCCGGCAGAGCTCGCGAGCTTTGACCTTTTCAACTGGAACACCGCTAACGGCAGTAGCAAACCTCGCGAGTCCAATCCCGACGCGCTCCCCGGCGGCAGCGGCGTGGTGTGTCTGGACTCCACTCCCAGCGATGGCGCGCCAGGGGACTGGAAGTGCGACAACATCGGCATCGTCTACGCCATCAAACTCACGTGGGACGAGCGCACGGCGAGTAGTGCGGACACCACCAACGATACCAATCAGAGACTGCTGGTCATGCGGGTACTCCAATGAACAGTCGCCGGCCCAAACCAGGACATCTTCAGCACGGCGTCACGCTGGTCGAATTAATGGTTGCACTGACGGTGGGCCTCATTCTGCTGGCCGGCCTCATCCAGCTTTTTATCAGTAACAAGCAGGCTTACCGCATTCAGGAAGGGACCGTCGTCGTCAACGAGAATGCGCGCTATGCCTTGTCGCAAATGCAATATGACTTGCGGATGGCGGACCATTGGGGCGGCGTGGAAGCCGACGTTCTGGACACCGTCTCAGGGTCCGACACGGTGACCAAAGACTGCGGTGGCAATGCCGCCGCGGTCTTGAACGCAGGCGTCTTTGGCTATGAAGACGCCGGCACTTCCCCGCTGACCTGCATACCGGCTTCTGACTATCTGCCTAACACCGACATCATCGTGCTGCGCTATGCCATGCCGACCCGCGTCGCGAGTGGGTCTCTTGCGGGCACGACCTTCTACGTCCGAAGCGCCAGCGGTCGACGGGGGGTGCTGCTGGAAGGCAAGAACAAGTCTTCAATCCCGTCAGACCTCGCTTCAGACAATGCCTCCGAAACCGACCCCTACAAGGAAACGCCGATCGGCATCGCGAACTACCAGCTGCGCACAGCGATCTACTACCTGCGCAAGTGCGCCTCGCAGGATCGCGGCACCGCGGGCGTGTGCGATGGCGCCGACGATACCGTCCCGTCGCTCGCGCGACTCAGCCTGCAAGGCACCTCGATGGTGGCAGAAGACGTCATCTCCGGCGTTGAGCAAATGCAGCTCGCCTACGGCGTTGACCTCAATGGCGACCGTTCTGCGGACGCTTTCCAGACGGCGACGGAAGTGACTGCCGCCAACAACTGGAGCCGCGTCGTCAGCGTGAAAATGAGCCTCGTGCTCCGCAACGGGGAACGCGATACCACGTTCACGGACACCACCACCTACCAACTCTATGGCGGTGCTGCCGGCGCTTCCAAAACCTACACACCGGCGACCGACGACCGGCAATTTCGCCGCAAGGTCTACAACTCGACCACCCAGATTCGCAACATGACGCGAGGTTGATTCAGCATGCGCCGCCAAGCTTCCACCCTGCCGGGATCGCAACAAGGTTTAGCCCTGATCGTGTCACTGGTGCTGCTGCTGGTGATGACCATGGTTGCCGTGGTGGCCATGCGCTCGACCACCCTCGACATCAAAATGACCACCAACACCACGCAATCCCGCCGCGCATTCGAAAGCTCGGAGGGCTCGCGCGACGCGATGACGCCCTTACTGGCCGCGCACGTCTTCTACCACGGATGGCCGGTGTCGATGGGTGGCACGGTCCCAGACACCGCCAACTTCACCGCCATTGCGGGCATGACCATCGCAGACGTGACGAAGCGCTATGACCTGGGCGAAAACGGCAACTACGCCAACTTGGCAACCCGCGCGCAAGACATGACTTACGCCAACGACGTGAACAGCAATGGCGTGATGGACCAAAGCGACATGAACTCCAGAATCTGGGTTACCCGCCTCGGTACTTTGCCCGCTGCGGGGTCCAACGTGAACTCGAACTCGGCCGATCAGGGCGTTGGGGGCGGAGCCGCCAGCAAGTACGTCCTGTTTGACCTTCGATCTGACGGCAGCGCCGTTGGCAACGCCCGTTCGCGCACCGGCGCGGACTATCGCTCAATCATTCGCTGAAGCCGCCCTTGCCTCAGGAGCAAAGCCCTCATGAACATTCCTAAAGCGTTGGTTGGTCTGGGTCGCGGCCTGCTCCTCAGCATCGCCTTTCTGCCGGCGGTGTGGAGCGGTGCAGTCGCGGCGGCCAACCTGTCTGGGCGCAGCATGGCCGATTTCGCCATGCAGCCCATTCTTTCGCTGCAGTCCGTGCCGCCGCTGGTGATGCTGACCATGTCGATGGACCACCAGTACTGGCAGAAGGCCTACAACGACTATACCGACCTCAACAACGACGGCGTTGTTGAACGCAGCTACTCCGACACGTTCGAGTACTACGGCTATTTCCACGCCCAGCGCTGCTACACCTACAGCGACAGCAACAAGCGCTTCACCATGGTGGCCGGCAGTGGCGGTGTCGCGACGGGCACCAATAAACATTATTGCAGCGGGGCATGGAGCGGCAATTTTCTGAACTGGGCAACCATGACGCGCATGGATGTGGTGCGCAAGGTGCTCTATGGCGGGCAGCGCGTGGTGGACACCGCCAGCCAGACCGTGCTGGAACGCGCGCATCTGCCGAGTGACGCCCACAGTTTCTCGAAATACTACAACGGGCCTGATATCGACAAACTCACGCCCTACACGGGCCTCAAAACCGACACCACCAACGGTGGCAACAATGATGGAACAGACAGCACCGACGAAGGCATCACCCTCTGCAACACGTCGTATGCAAGTTCGGGCAGCTCACAAGCCACCACCGCGCCACCCCTGTTGCGTGTCGCCAAAGGCAACTTCTCACTCTGGTCGGCAAACGAACGGTGGCAGTGCACCTGGCAGGATGAACGCGGCACGAACTCAAGCAGCAACGTTTCATCAGAATCCGGCATTTACGCCAGCGCCAATGACCCCACGACCGCGAACCAGCTCACATCGCCCGGCGGTTCGCGTGATCAAGTCGTGCGGGTGGAAGTTTGCGGCACCGCGAACTTCGACAGCTTGAACAATCTGGAAAACTGCACGATTTACGGTAGCAACCTGAAACCTGAAGGCCTGCTGCAAAAATACGGGCTCGACGGCGAAATGAAGTTCGGCCTGATCACCGGCAGCTATCAGAAAAATCTTTCCGGTGGCGTGCTCCGCAAACGCATCAGCGACCTCAGCGATGAGGTGAGCACCGCCGACGGCACCTTCAAAGCCCTCTCCGCCACGACGCCGGGCATTATCAAAACGCTGGACGCGGTTCGCATCTGGGGCTACGGCTACAACAACGGCACCTACCTCAGCGACGATAGTGGCGGCGACAACTGTACCTTCCAGCTCACCGACATCCTGACCGCGGGCGACTCCTCCGCGCCTGGCGAAGGCAAGTGCGCCAGTTGGGGCAATCCGATGTCGGAAATTTATACGGAAGCGGTGCGCTACTTTACGGCCACCACCCGCGCGCCGACATCGGCGTTCAACGCCGATGACTCAAGCTATATCACCGGGCTGACCAAAGACGCCGACTGGACTTCACCGCTGACCTCTAACAACGCTTGCGCCT